>NZ_BAAAYN010000019.1 GCF_039536245.1 Cryptosporangium minutisporangium
GCCAGCCCCCGCCGCGCCGCCAGCCCTCGCCGCGCCGCCGGCCCCCACGGCACCGGCAGCGTCGGCCGGGCGGGCGCTGCCGCCGGAGGTGGTGGCCGCGATGCGCCCCGCGAGCACGCTGCAACGCCCCACCGGCGAGCGCGCGAGCCTTCCGTTCCGTCCGGGCGACGCCCCGCCCGCGGCTCCCCGGCCCGTCGACCCGAACCCGCCGAACGACGTCACCCCGCCGAACGACGCGACTCCCACGAACGACGCCACTTCCGCGGCCGACCCGCCCTCGGTGGACGGGAGCCTCGACGAGAACGAAACCGACGACATGCGGGACGAGTTCGTCGAGGAGCTCTGGTTCTGGCTGGAGGACGAGGCCGACGACACCCCGGCGACCGTCGACGAGTGGCTGCGCGACACGTTGCTGCGCATCGTCGACGTCACCGAGGAGTCGATCACGTTCGAGGATCCGACCGGTCGTGTCATCGGTCCGATCCCCGTCCCGGCCGGCATCGCCGAACAGGCCGAGCCGGGCTGGCGAGTCCGCCTCACCGCGGCCCGGACCGGCGACGCGTGGCGCCTCCGCCGCGGTGAGGCGGGTACCTCGTAATTCCTCGGAGCCCGCTCAGCGGACCGAGGCACACTCCGGCAACGGCTCGTCGCCGGCGGAGGCTTGCACGCCGAGCAGGTGTGCGGCGTGCCGACGGTAGGCCGCGCGGTGAACCGCGTCCGGCGCCTCGACACCCGCAACCGCGGCTCGGGCGGCGACCAGTGCGGCCGCGTGAACACGAAGTCGTAGGGCGTGTGCTTGTCGTCGTTCTCGTGCCGTCATCGCGCTCACCGACCCCTGTAGCGCTGTGGCACCGAGCAGTTCGTCGTCCTCTGCTTGATGCGTTGACACCTACACGATAACCGGTCGCGCAACCGGCTTTACGCAAGTTGCAGCCCGCATCCTCGCGCTGTTGCGCTGAAGCGGCCACCCGTACGGTGGTGCGATGGTGGGCAGCCGGATCCCCCGACGGGTGATCGACACGCTCGCGCTTGCCACCGTCGCCCTCGTGACCGGCCTGGACGTGTGGTGGAGCCCGCCCGGCAGCCCCCGGGCCGACGCACTCGGTTACGCGCTCGCCGGAGCGTCGATCGCGGCATTACTGCTCCGCCGCCGACAACCGTGGCTGGTACTCGCGGTCTGCGCCGGTGCGTTCACCGTGCTGTCGCTGCGGGGCTACCGCGGCGAACTGCTGTTCCTCCCGACCGCCGTGGCGCTCTACACGGCGGTGGTCCGCAGCTCGCGGTCGCGCACCGTCCTGATCGGTGCGATCGCGGTCGGCTGGTCGGTAGCTCTGGCGTGGACGGCCGGTGATCGGTCCAGTGCTCCGATCACCGCGATGGCCTGGCCGGTCGTCGCGGTGCTGCTCGGCGAGGTGGTGCGATCCGGCCGGGAGCTGCGCCGGGAGCAGGCCGCTCGGGAAGCTCGGTTGGCCGCCGACCGCGAACGCGAGATCGCCCGCCGGATCGAGGCGGAGCGGCTACGGATCGCCCGCGAGGTGCACGACGTCGTCGCGCACGTCATGGCGGGCGTCACCGTGCAGATGGGAGTCGCCGTCGCCGCGGTCGACCGGCGTCCGGAGGTGGCCCGCGCGGCGCTGCACCAGGCCCGCACCGCGAGCCGGGGCGCGCTGGCCGAGTTACGCACCGCGGTCGCGCTGCTCCGCGACGGCACGTCCGCCCTCGACGCCGGTCCGCCGCCGGGTTTGGCCGACCTCGCCGGCCTGGCGGACGGCACGCGTTCACCGACCCTCCAGGTCGACGTCCGCACGGATCCGGACGCCACGCCGCTGCCCGCCGTCCTCGAACTCACCGCGTACCGCATCGTCCAGGAGGCGCTGACCAACGTCGTCCGCCACGCGCACGCCACCCGGGTGGACGTCTCGGTACGCCGAGACCAGGAGGTCTTGGTCGTGGACGTCACCGACGACGGTGTCGGCGGCACCGATCCGCCCGGCCGGGAGGGCTTCGGGCTGCGCGGAATGGCCGAACGGGCCGCGAGTTTCGGTGGTCGGATCGAGGCCGGTCCGCGGCCTGACGGTGGCTTCCGGGTCCGCGCGTTCCTTCCGACCGGAGGTGCGTGGTGACCGCGATCCGGGTGGTGCTCGCCGACGACCAGACGATCGTGCGGGCCGGCTTCCGTGCGCTGTTCGACCTCACCGACGATCTGCGCGTCGTCGGGGAGGCAGCGGACGGGCCGTCCGCGGTCGCCTGCGCGCGGCGGACCAGGCCGGACGTCGTTCTCATGGACATCCGGATGCCGGGGCACGACGGCCTGGAGGCCGCCCGCCGGATCCTCGCCGACCCGACGCTGACCGGCACCCGCATCCTGGTCCTGACGACGTTCGGGCTGGACGAGTACGTCTTCGAGGCCCTCTCCGTGGGCGCCAGCGGCTTCCTGCTCAAGGACGTCGACCCGGACGATCTCTATGCGGCCGTCCGGATGGTCGCGGGCGGCGGCAGCCTGCTCGACCCGGCCGTGACCCGAGCCGTCGTGCACGAGTTCGCCCGGCTGCGCGGGACGCTCGTCGGCGTCGAGCGGCTGGACGTCCTGACCGAGCGGGAGCGGGGCGTCGTCGCGCTGGTCGCTCGGGGACTGTCCAACGAGGAGATCGGCGCGCGGCTGGTCATCAGCCCGCTGACGGCGAAGACCCACGTCAGCCGTGCCCTGACCAAGCTCGGCCTGCGCGACCGGGTGCAGCTCGTCGTGCTCGCCTACGAGACCGGCCTGGTGCGGACCGGCGACTCGGTACTCCCATCGGAGTAGTCGCCGACTCCCGGTGGCGGATTCGGCGGACGTCGTCGCTTCCTACGGTCGGGCCATGATCCGGACGCGGCACTTGACGAAACGGTACGGCAGCACATCGGCCGTCGAGGACCTCTCACTCGACGTCCTTCCCGGCCGCGTGACGGGCTTCCTCGGCCCCAACGGCGCAGGCAAGTCGACGACGATGCGGCTCGTCCTCGGCCTGGACGCGCCGACGGCGGGCACGGCGGAGGTGAACGGGCGGGCCTACCGGGACCTCGCGATCCCGCTGCGGGAGGTCGGCGCACTGCTCGACGGCCGGGCGCTGCACCCGGGTCGCAGCGGCTACCACCACCTGCTCTACCTCGCGCAGGCGAACGGTCTGCCCCGCGAGCGGGTCGCCGAGGTCCTGGCGGAGGTCGGGCTCACCGACGTCGCCCGACGCCGAGCCGGGACGTACTCGCTGGGTATGGCGCAGCGCCTCGGGATCGCCGCGGCGCTGCTCGGCGAGCCGTCCGTGCTGATCCTCGACGAGCCGGTCAACGGGTTGGACACCGACGGCATCCGGTGGCTGCGAACGCTGCTCCGGCGCGTGGCGGCCGAGGGCCGCACGGTCCTGCTCTCCAGCCACCTGATGAGCGAGATGGAGCTCACCGCCGACCACCTGGTCGTGATCGGTGCCGGACGGCTGCTCGTCGACACCGACATGCAGGGCTTCCTCACCGCGCACTCGCAGGCGTACACGGTGGTCCGCGCGGCGGAGGCCGAACGCCTGCGGGACGTCCTCCGGGACGCCGGTGGCACGGTCCGGCCGGATCAACGAGGCGGGTGGCAGGTCGCCGGGGTGGACACCGCGACCATCGGCGAGTTGGCCGGCGCGCACCGGATCGTCCTGCACGAGTTGACGCCGCACCGGGACTCGCTCGAGGACGCCTACGCTCGCCTGACCGACGACGTGGGTGCCCATCGGACGAGGACGGCCGCATGAGGCACCTGGTCACGAGCGAGTTCACGAAGGTTCGGACGATCCGCTCGACGGTGGCGACGCTGCTCCTGATGGCCGCGACCACGATCGGGACGGCGCTGCTGGTCGCGTTGACCGGGAGCCTGCACCCAGGCGAGACCGCGTTGGCTGGGGCGTTGGGCAACAGTGGGGTCGGTCTGGTCGTGGCGGGGGCATTCGGGGTGCTGGTGGTGTCCACCGAGTACTCGTCCGGGACGATGCGGGCGACGTGCGCGGCGTCCCCACGGCGGGGTGCGGTGCTCACGGCGAAAGTGTTCGTCACTGCGGCACCCGTGTTCGTCGTCGCCCTGGTCGCCGCCGCGATCGCCTACGGAGTCGCCGGCGTCCTCCTCGACCGGGCGAGCCATCCGCTCGGCGAACCGTTTCCGGCGCTGTTCGGTGTCGCGGCCTGCCATGCCGTCGCGGCGCTGCTCGGGCTGGCGCTCGGCACCGCGCTGCGCAACGCCGCCGCCGGCGTCTCCGCGGTCGTCGGCGCGCTGCTCGTTCCGACGCTGATCGGTCCGCTGCTCGGCGACGCCCAGCCCTGGGTGAACGGTGCGACGCCGGTCGCGGCGCTGCAGAAGCTGGTGGGTCCGACCGAAGGCCTCGGATCCCTGGCGGCGTGGCCCACGGTGGCGCTGATGGCCGCGTACACAGCGGCCGGGTTGGCCGCGAGCACGTACCTGTTCCGCACCCGCGACATCTGAGCGGCGACCCCCTAGAGTGAGGCGACTTAGGTAAGCCTAACCATATGAGGTGGACGCATGGCCCGGCAGAACCTGCACGCGAACCGCATCAAGCCCCAGACGTCCGAGTTGCTCACCCTGCACGTCCTGCGCCGGGAACAGATCTCGCCCCACTTCAGCCGGGTGACGCTGGGCCGCGGTGACGTCGAACGGTTCGTGCCGATGGGGTTCGACCAGTGGTTCCGTCTGTTCATCCCGGTGTCCGACGGCTCGCTGGCGCGGGCACCGCAGAAGCTCAACACGATCGCCTTCCTGCGCTTCCTGGCCGTCTCGAAGTCCGAGCGTCCGGTGCTGCGCAACTACACGGTCCGGGACTACCGCGAAGACGGCCCGGACGGCCCCGAGCTGGACGTCGACTTCGTCCTGCACGGCTCGGCCTCCGACGAGACCGCCGGGCCCGCCGCGACCTGGGCGTCGACTTGCACGGAGGGCGACCCGGTGGCGATCTTCGACGAGGGCGTCGGCTTCAACCCGCCGGACGGCCTGAACCGGGTCCGCCTCGTCGCCGACGAGTCCGGCCTGCCCGCCGTCGCCGGAATCTTGCGTTCGCTACCGGCCGACGCCACCGGCGAGGCGATCGTCGAGGTGCCGTCCGCAGAGGACCAGCAGCCGCTGACCGGGCCGACCGGCGTCGAGGTGACCTGGGTCGTCCGGCCGGACCCGCACGGGGTGCCGGGACAGGCGGCGCTCGCCGCGGCCTCGGCGCTGCCGGCGACGACCGAACCGTTCTACGGCTGGGTGGTCGGTGAGCAGAGCCTGCCGACCGAGCTGCGGCGGCACTGGGTCGGCCAGGGTGTACCGAAGAATCACATCATGTTCTGCGGCTACTGGCGCGTCGGTCGGAGCCAGTGACCATGCGGAACGCGAAGACTGACCCGCAAGTAACTTCAGAGCGTGACAGCGAAATCACGATCCGCCTGCGAAATCCGACAGCCCAGCCCTAGCATCAGGTGCGCCGCGCCCGACCTCCGCGTCGGTCGAAGAAGGTACTCACCGGCTGGAAAAGCGGGGTGGCTGGAACCTGTGCTGAACACCGGCTCGCTACCGAAGACCGGATATGGACGCAGGCCGGCTCGGCGCGGCCCCGCTGGTACTCCCCATCAACGGCCGGTGCGAATGCCCGCGGAGTGGGCACCGCACGCCGCCACGTGGATGGCGTTCCCGACGCCGAACGCGACGTTCGAAGAGGACGGTGGCCCGGCGTTGGCCGCGGCACGGAACGCGTGGGCGGCGGTGGCGAACGTCATCGTGGACTACGAACCGGTCCGGATGCTGGTCAACACCGCCGATCGGGCCGCGGCCCGCGAGGTCCTCGACCGCCGCGTGCAGCTGATCGACGTGGAGCTGGACGACGCCTGGCTGCGGGACTCCGGGCCGACGTTCGTGCACGAGGAGAGCGGGACGGGCTCCGGGCCACGGGCGGTCGCCTGGCATTTCAACGGCTGGGGCGCGCAGTCGTGGGCCGCCTGGGATCGCGACCGGCACCTCGGGACGCGGGTCGCCCACTCGGCCGGCGTCGAGGTCGACCGGTCGCCGCTCACCCAGGAGGGCGGCGGCTTCCACGTCGACGGCGAGGGCACGGTGCTGCTCACCGAGACCGTCCAGCTCGACCCGGACCGCAACCCGGGCTGGACCCACGCCGACGTGGAGGGCGAGATCCACTCCCGACTCGGCACCACCACGGCGATCTGGTTACCGCGCGGGCTGACCGCGGACTACGACGAGTTCGGCACCCGCGGGCACGTCGACGTCGTCGCCACGTTCGCCTGCCCGGGGACGGTGCTCGTCCATACCCAGCCCGACCCCGGGCATCCGGATCACGAGCCCATGCGGGAGATCGCCGAGATCCTGCGCACCGCCGTCGACGCCCGGGGCAGGCGGCTGCGCGTCCTCGAACTGCCCTCCCCGACCGTCGCCGACTACGACGGGCGTCTGGTCGACCACTCCTACGTCAACCACTACCTGGGTAACGGGGTCGTGGTCGGCTGCGCGTTCGACGACCCGGGGGACGCCCGGGCGGCGGCCGTGCTGGCGGAGGCCTACCCGGGCCGGGACGTCGTACTCGTCGACGCCCGGGACATCTTTCGCTTCGGGGGCGGCGTGCACTGCATCACGCAGCAGCAACCCGCCACGCCCGGGTGAGGTGACCTCAGGCGGTCGGCGTAGCCACCGCGAGCAGGACGTCGACCAGGCGGTCAGCGGCGTCCGGGCGGCCGTGGGCACGCGCCGCGTCGGCGACCTCCCGTCGCCGGGACGGATCGGCCAGCAGCGGCGCCACCGCACTCCGCAGGTCGTCGGCCGACACCTCCCCCAGCAACCCGATCGCCGCACCGGCGTCCGCCAGGTGCCGCGCGTTGTGCGCCTGCTCGCCACCGGCCGCCGCCGCGTACGGGATCAGCACCGACGCCTTGCCCAGCGCGGTGAGCTCCGCGATCGTGCCCGCACCGCTCCGGGACACCACGACGTCGGCCAGCGCGAGGACGTCCGGCAGCTCGGTGCCCAGGTAGCCGGTCACGTGGTACCGCGCGGCGAGCTCGACCGGCAGCGTGGCAGCGACCGTCCGCAAGTCCTCGACGTTCGCCGGGCCGCACTGGTGCAGGACGTTGGCCTGGGTGAGCAGCCACGGCAGGAGCTCACGCACCAGCCGGTTGATCTGCACCGCGCCCTGCGCGCCGCCGGTCACGTAGACGGTCGGCAGCACCGGGTCGAAGCCCTGCAGGCCGAGCGCTTCGATCGCTTTCTGCGGCTCGCCGGCGAGCACCGCGGGGCGCACCGGATTGCCGGTCACGACCGCCGACGCCCGGGCCGACTCCGGCAGCAACTCCACACTCGACTCGGACGAGAGCGCCATCCGGGTGGCCACCCGGGCCAGCGTCCGGTTGGCCAGGCCGAGCCGGACGGTCTGCTCGTGCACCACCAGCGGACGACGGCACATCTTCGCCGCCAGGCCGACCGGCACCGCCACGTAACCACCGGTCGCCAGGACGACGTCCGGGCGGAACTTCGACACCAGCGACCGCGCCTCGTTCGCACCCACCGGGACCCGCGCCATGTCCCGCATGTTCGCGGCGGAGAGCATCTTCAGCGGGTTGCGGTCGCGACGGACCTTGCCGGTCGCCACCGACTCGAACCGGATTCCCTCCGCCTCGGCCACCCGGGACTCCAAGCTGTTCGCGGAGCCGATCCAGAGCACGTCCAACGCCCCGGCCAGCCGCGACTGCAGCGCGCGCACGGCGGTCAGGGCGGGATACGTGTGGCCTCCGGTTCCTCCTCCCGAAACGATCAGGCGGAACGGCCGGGCGGCAGAGGCAGAAGTCACGTCACCAGATTAGAACGAGCTGGCCTCGCCGACCGCCGGGCGTCGCACAGGAGTGGCCGGATCGCTGAAGAGGCCGTCGAGCAGGACCTGGAGCAGCCGCTCGGTCGCCTCTCCGCGGTCGACGGTGGAAGGCCCGCCGGCGAGTGCGCCCTCCAGCATCTCGAAGACGAGGGGAAGGTCGGCGATCGAGACGTCGGCGCGCAGGCTGCCCTCCTCCTGGGCGCGGCGGAACGCGGGGCCGAGCACGGCGAGCAGCCCTTCGGTGTACCGGCGCTGCTGCCGCTCGGGCAGTTCCCGGAAGAGGCGCACGAGTGGGCGGTGCTCGAGCTGCATCGACATCACCGCGTGCAGCAGGTCGCGGAACGTCAAGCCGTCGGCGTCGTGCGCGGCCGCCCCACGCTCGAGGTCCGCGAGCCACTGGGCCGCGACCGCGAATCCCAGCGCGTTGCGGTCGGGAAAGTGCCGGTAGACGGTCGCCCGGCCGAGCCCGGCACGGCGTGCGATCTCGTCCAGCGGAACGACGTCGCCATCGCTCCGGAACGCGTCCTCGGCGACCCGCAGAATAGCTTCCCGGTTACGCCGGGCATCCAGCCGTCGAGGCTCTGATCCCGCCGCTGGAATCGCTCGCACGATGCGGACATTACCCATCAGTAGTGAGATCGGCAATCAGTTCTTTCTCTCGGTTCGGCTCCCTAGAGTTCGGCCATCGTTGTCGCCGACAAATCTGTCATTGCCGGGAGGAATTCGGGATGCGCACTCTGAGCCGACGTTCACTCTTGCGGGGTGCGGCGGGACTGACCACGCTCGGCGCGGGTGTCACGCTGCTCCCGGCAAGCGCGTCCGCCCGGGTCCGCGTAGTCCGCGAGCAGCACCGCGTCGTCGTCATCGGCTCGGGCTTCGGCGGAGGTGTCACCGCACTCCGCCTGGCGAACGCCGGCGTTCCGGTGCTGGTACTCGAGCGTGGCCAGCGCTGGCCGGCCGGGCCGAACTCCGAGACGTTCCCCCGCCCCACCTCGCCGGACAAGCGGATGTTCTGGCTCGGGTCGGCACCGTCGCTGCCCGGCATCCCGTCGATTCCGTTCGCCCCGTACACCGGACTGCTGGAGCAGGTGCCCGGCGAAGGCATGCTGACCATCTGCGCCGCCGGCGTGGGCGGCGGCTCGCTGGTTTACCAAGGAATGACGCTCCAGCCGAGCGCTGAATTGTTCCAGAAATGTTTTCCGGAGACACTCGACTACGCAGAACTCGATCGTGTCTACTATCCGCGGGTCGCCGCGATGCTGAAGCTGCAAACCGCGCCGGACGAACTCGTGAACAGCAAGACCTATGCGGCGGCGCGGATCTTCGCACGTAATGCCCGGCGAGCCGGCTACGCGATCGAGAAGATCCCGATGCCGATCGACTGGAATTTCGCGCTCCGGGAACTCAAGGGCGAGATGAAGCCGGCGTACACCAACGGTGACGGCGCGCTCGGCGTGAACAACGGCGGCAAGCACTCGATCGACGTCACGTACCTCGCCGCCGCCGAGGCGACCGGTCGCTGCACGGTCGCGACCCGGCACAACGTCACCGGCGTCGCCCGGACACCGAGCGGCGAGTGGCAGGTGTCGGTCGATCACATCGACGCCGACGGCACCGTGCAGGTGAAGAAGATCCTCACCGCGAAGGCACTGGTGATGGCGGCCGGCACCGCGAACACCACCCGGCTGTTGATGCGCGCGGGAGCGAAGGGCGACATCCCGGATCTGCCTGATGGGCTGGGGACCAACTGGGGATCGAACGGCGACCGCATCTACACCTGGACGAACCTGGCGGACGATTTCGGTGCACCACAGGGCGGACCGGTGGTGTACGGCACCAAGGACTGGAGCGACCCAGCCACCGCGAACACCGTCATCCAGGCGTCGCTGCCACCCCTGCCGAACCTGCGCACGACCATGCTGGTCGGCTACGGCATCAGCGCGGGCCGGGGAAAGTTCGTCTACGACTCGGCGAAGGACGACGCGGTCCTGCACTGGCCCATGGACGCCGACGCCGCGCTGAGCAAGCGCATCCACACCCGCATCAGCCGGATCGCCGGATCGCTCAGCGGACTCGTGGACACCACCGCGATCGCCGCGAACACCTGGCACCCGCTCGGCGGGGCGTCGATGGGATCGGTCTGTGACCTGGAGGGACGGGTACTCGGTCAGCGCGGGCTCTACGTGCTCGACGGTGCGCTGATGCCCGGCACCACGGCGGCCTGCAACCCGTCGATGACGATCGCCGCGGTCGCCGAGCGGGCCCTCGACCGTCTCGTCCGCGACGATGTCGGCCGGGTCATCTGACCTCCGCAGCCGAGCGGTGTGCGTTCCGGCGACCTATGGCTCGCCGGAACGCACACCGCTCGACCGGCCCGGGTCAGGCGTTGACGAGCACCTTTTCGGCCGACTGCTCGTGCAGCTGTACGCGGAGCTTCTCGCCCTCGATATCGACGTTCGGCAGCAGCCGGTCCAGCCACCGCGGCAGCCACCACGCGCTCCGGCCGAACAGCGAGATCACCGCGGGCACGATCGTCATCCGGACGATGAACGCGTCGACCGCGACGCCGAGCGCCAGCGCGAAGCCCACCGCCTTGATCGTCGGGTCGTCGATCAGGACGAAGCCCGCGAACACGCTGGTCATGATCAACGCCGCGGCGGTGACCACCCGAGCGCCGTGCCCCATGCCGCTGATCGTGGCCTCCTGCGGGCCGGCGCCGTGGACGTAGTCCTCCCGCATCCGGGAGACGAGGAACACCTCGTAGTCCATGGCCAGTCCGAACAGGATCCCGATCAGCAGGATCGGCAGGAAGCTCACGAGCGGGCCCGGCGTGGAGACGCCGACCAGGTCCGCGAGGTGCCCCTCCTGGAAGATCCAGACCGTGATGCCGAACGTGGCACCGACCGTCAGCAGGAAGCCTCCGGCCGCCTTCAGCGGCACCAGGATCGAGCGGAACACCAGCATGAGCAGCAGCACCGACAGCCCGACGACCAGCGCGAGGTAGACCGGGAGCGCGTTGGACAGCTTCTCCGACACGTCGATGCCGATCGCGGTCTGACCGGTCAACGACACCTCGGCGGGGGTGATGCCGTCGGTCTTCAGCCGGACGTCGTGCACCAGCGTCTCGGTGCTGGCGGCGGTCGGCCCGTCCTTCGGGATGATGCCGAGCAGCGCGGTGCGCTTGTCCGGGCTCAGGTTCGGCGGCGTGATCGCGAGCAGGTTCGGCGTGCCCTGCAGGGCCTGGGTGACGGTCTGCACGGCCTTGACGGTCTGCTCGGGCGAGTCGCTGGAGACGACCAGGGCCAGGCGGCCGGTGAAGCCGGGTCCGAAGCCCTCGCTGATCAGGTCCGCGGCCTTCCGCTCGGGTGAGCCCTCGGCGGCGGTGCTCGAATCGGGTAGCGAGAGCCGCATGTCCGTGGCGGGCAGCGCGAGCAGCCCGAGGCCGACGATGCCGACGACCACGACCGGAATCCGCAGCCGGATGACCAGCCGGGCCCAGCGGAACCCGAAGCCCTCCTTCGCCGCGGGCGCCCGGTGGCCGGCGGTCCCCCGGAGCTTGCGCGGCAACACCTTCATCCCGGCGAAGCCGAGGAAGGCCGGCAGCAGCGTCACCGCCACCAGGACCGCGACCGCGACGGTTCCCGCCGCGGCCAGGCCCATCGCGGTGAGGAACGGGATGTTGACGACCGCGAGGCCGGCCAGCGCGATGATCACGGTGATACCGGCGAAGACGACGGCCGATCCGGCGGTGCCGACCGAGCGTGCCGCCGCCTCCTCGGGCTCGACGCCCTCGGCGAGGTGCTGACGGTGTCGGGACGTGATGAAGAGCGAGTAGTCGATGCCGACGGCCAAGCCCAGCATCAGCGCGAGGATCGGCGCGGTGCTGTTCAGCTCGAACACGCTGGACAGCGCGTACAGACCGGCCATGCCCGCACCGACGCCGATCAGCGCGTTGAGCATCGTCATCCCGGCGGCGACCAGCGACCCGAACGTGATCAGCAGGACCACCAGGGCGACCGCCACACCGATGGCCTCGGTGCTGCCGACCTCCGGGGGCGAGCTCATCACCTCACCGCCGTGCTCGACCCGCAGCCCGGCGGCCTTCGCGTCGGCGCCCGACTCCTCGTAGGCGCTGCGCTGGGCTTCGGTGACCTCGTCGGCACGGTCCGCAAACTGAACCTGTATCAGCGCGTAACGGCCGTCCGGTGTCAGGGCCTTCGCGGTGAACGGGTCGACGGCGCCCACCACGCCGGGGAGCGTGGAGGCCTCCTCGACCAGGCCGCGGACGGCGGCGGTGAGCTGCGGATCGGCGAGCGTGTCGCCTTCCGGAGCCGCCACCACGATCGTGCCGGTGGCGCCGCTGGCTTCGGGGAACTCACGGGCCAGAGCGTCCAGCGCGTGTTGCGACTCGGTGCCCGGGAGGGAGAAATCGCTGGTGGTCTGGCCTTTGAAGGCGAGCGCGCCGCCCCCGAGGGCGACCAGCAACACCAACCAGGCGACGAGGACGAGTTTGCGGCGGCGGAACGAACCCCGGCCGAGGCGGTAGAGCAGCGTAGCCAATGTGGATCCTTCTCAGGGGTGGAGTCAGGGCACGCACACGCCCCTCCCGTGCTCCCAATCCTGCCGGACCACCCTCGTACCTGCTAGCCGGGCGGCTAGTGGCATGGATTACAAAGAGCCCGCGTTTAGCGTCCTGAACCGTGACCGGGGTCACCGTGCGTCACGTCGGCCGACCCGCCGTCCGTTACCTCTACCTGGCGACTTCCGGATCCAGGTCGGGTAGCCGGGTGGACGCGAGAATCCTCCCGCCGACCTGCTGGAACATCGAGACGACGTCCCGGGTGCGGTGCTCGAGGATCAGCGCCAGCGCGACCTCACCGGGCACCATCGCACCCGCGAACTCGACCACGCTCTCCGCGTCGATCAGCCGGACGTCCTCCGCAGGCCCCCAGTCGTCCGGCACCGCCACGTCGGTGAAGTCTTCGCACCGCACCACGCCCGCCGCACCGCGGAGGATCAGCATCGCCTCGATGACCAGGACGTCGTCCCGGCCGTTGATGTCTTCCAGGGTGCGGGCCGCGCCGGCAGGCAACTCGTCGCCGGGGAACTGCACCACCAGGTACTCCAGAGGGCCTCTGCCGGCCATGTTCGCTCCCGTCCCGTTTCGCCGGACGGTGGAGTCGCCGGGGGCTGCGTGGGACCGCTGTCGTCAAGAGGCTTCCCGATCCAGCCGCTTTCGAACGCTTTCTGCGCACCCGACCTCATCGGGGCGGGACGCGCCCGGCAGATCCGTCGCCAGCGATCCGTGGCGGCCTTTGTCAGCGATGGTGACAATATGCCCCCTGCGTTCTAGGGTCGCACCGGCAGCACCGTGCGCCTGTGAGGGGGCCGCGATGAGCAACCCGCCACCGCTGCTGGCCGCGAAGCTCGACGTACCGCGCCTACCTTCGTTTCACCTGCCCCGGCCGCGGTTGCTGCGGACGCTGGGCACAACGACGGTCACCGTGATCACCGGCGCGGCCGGCACCGGCAAGACGGTCCTCGCCGCCCACTGGACACGCAGTGGACAGGCGCCCGGCCCGGTTGCCTGGCTCCGTCTCGACGCCGAGGACAACACCCCGGACGTCTTCTGGACCTTCGTTCTCGCCGCGTTGCGCGCGCACCTGCCCCGCCTCGATCCGGTCGACCGGCCGCTCGTCGTCGACCGCGCTTTCCTCGGACGCCTGGCCGGCCAGCTGTCGGAGCGGCAGAAACCCGTCGTCCTGGTGTTGGACCGCACCGACCATCACCTGCGAAGCCGAACGATCGGCCGGGAGCTGGACTCCCTGCTGCGGTACGCAGGCGACGGTCTGCGGCTGGTCCTCGTCGGCCGGGGTGTCCGGCTGTTGCCGTTGCACCACTACCAACTGGCCGACGCGCTGACCACGCTGTCCACCGAGGACCTGGCGTTGCGGCCGGACGAGACCGCCGAGCTGGTCGCGTTGCACGGCGTCCGACTCGATCCGTCGGAGGTCAACCGGCTGCACGCGGACACCGAGGGCTGGATCACCGGAGTCTGCCTGAACGCGCGGGCCCGGCGTGCCGCCCCCGCGGATCCCGGCGGGGCCCGAGCCGCGGCACACCGGGCGATCGGCGGCTTCTTCCGGAGCGAGGTGCTGGACGCGCTGCCCGGCCGCGTCCAGGAACTGCTGCTGCGGAACAGCCTGGTCCGCGACGTCGAGAGCGGCCTGGCGGACCGACTGACGGCGCGGTACACCGCCGCCGGTGTCCTCGACGAGCTGGTGCGGGCCGACGCGTTCGTCCGGCAGATCGACCTGTCCACGTACCGGATCCACCGGCTGTTCCGCGAGGTGCTTTCCGAGGAGCTGTCCCGCCGCCACCCCGGCCTGGTACGCCGCCTGCACCAGCGAGCCGCCCGCTGGTACGCCGAGCACGACCGCACCGCGGACGCGGTGCGGCACGCCGCGCTGGTCCGGGACTGGAGGTACGCCGCTGAGCTCGTCGTTCCCCGCGGCGGAGTGCTGGCGATGCTCACGTCGCCCCGCTGCGAACCGTCGGTCGCGACGTTCGCCGGTCTGTCCGCGGAGACCGTCGGGGCCCCGGTGGCGCTCGTCCGTGCCGTCGCCGCCCTCACCCGATACGACTTCGTAACCGCTCGCGGGCATGCGCGGACCGCGCGGAACCTCGCGCTGGCCGAGGCGGACGACGTCTCGGCCGCGGCCCGGTCGACCGCGACCAGCCTGGAGATCGTGATCGGCCGGCTGTCCGGTGAGTGCGACGCCGCCGCGACCGCCGACGGCGAGGCCGACGTGCTCGCGGCCCTGCTTCCCTCGCACTACCCGGCGGATCGGAACGTCCGCTCGTTCCTCGTGGCGAACCTCGGCGCGGCACATCTGTGGGCCGGCCGGCACCGCACGGCCCGCGTTCTGCTCGACCAAGCGGCCGGCGACGCGGACCCGGCGACGAGCGTCGGTGTGCACGATGCGCTCGCGCAGCTGGCCTTGCTCGACTACGCCGACGACCTGCTGGGCCCGGCCGAGGCCCACGCCGCCGCGTCGGTCACCGCGGCCGTGCGCGCCGGCCTCCCCGCGGCCGGACAGTACGGGGCGGCGAGCGCCGCGCTGGCCGGGGTCGCTCTCCAGCGCAACGATCTGCCCGCGGTCCGCGAGCACCTCGCCCGGGCGATCACGGCGGCCGGCTCACCGCACGATCCGACGACCGCGGTCGCCCTCGCCCTGCTGCGGTCCCGTCTCTCCAGCGGACGCGGGGACGGCCACCGAGGACTGGCCGCGCTCCAGGTGATCCGAGCCAACGCCGCCGGCTGGCACCTTCCGGCGACGGTCCGGAGCCGCCTCGACCTCGCGACCGCCGAGGGCCATCTCGTGCTCGGTGAGCTCGGCGTGGCCGAGGAGTACCTACGCCGGATACCGGCGGGAGCCGAGCAGGCGCTCGGGTTGGCGCGGCTCGCGCTGAGCCGAGGCGACCTGAGGTGCGCCGCCGGGCTCCTCGACGACGCCCGCACCGCGACGAACTCCCCCGGCGCGCTGCTGCGGGGCGCGTTGCTGCGGGCCGAGGTCGCGGCCCGGGGCGAGCAGTACGACGCCGCGTGCGAGGCGCTCCGTGAGGCGCTCGAACGCGCGCGGCCGGATCAACAACGTCGGCCGTTCGTCCTGGCGAGCGCGTGGATCCGACCGTTGCTGCGGGGGGATTCGGCGCTGGCGGCCGAACACGCCTGGCTCTCGTGCGCGACCGACCGGTCCACGAGCGGTCCGCCCTCGCCGACGTCGGCGGCGGCAGAACGACTGACCAATCGGGAGGTCGACGTGTTGCGCCGGCTAGCGCAGGCCCAGTCCACCGGCGACATCGCGGTCGACCTGCACCTGTCGGTGAACACGGTGAAGAGCCACTTGAAGAGCATCTACCGGAAGCTGGGGGCCACCGGCCGCAGCCAGGCCGCGCGACGGGCGCGCGAACTCCACTTGCTCGACGACTCCCGGGACGCCGGTTAGGGCCGTGCTCAGCTGAGGTCCCAGGTCTGCCACGAGATCACCCAGTCCCGCTCCACCCGCTCGGGTGACTCACCGGTGAACGCGGTGTCTATCGTCGCCGTGCTCTGCCGGACGCCCTTCTCCTCGTGGATGGCGGGGCACTCGACGTAGACGTTGCCGCCGGCGACGAACGTGCGGACCGACTGCCGCGTCCGCCGACGGACCATCCCGCGCACCACCTTCCGCAGCTCGGCCTGTTGATCACCGGGTACGCCGTGGATCTCGGCGAAGCCGCGCTGCTCGACGACGCCCGCCGCCAGTTCCGCCACCAGCGCCAACCGCGAGTCCGGCGTGGGCGTGGGGAAGTAACGGTCGATCAGCGCGAGGCAGCGACGGCAGGTCGGCGCGAAGGCCACGTCGCCGTGCGGACCCACCGGTCCCCCGTCACTGCCGGCCATGACGGCCCACTCGCACCCGCACAGGGTGCTCCGTGACCACAGCGGGGCGGTCAACGCAGCGCGGTCGTAGCCGGACATCGTTCGGCCGTCGTCCTCGGTCGCCCGGTCGAACTCGACGTCGGGGACGGCTTCGCGGCCGCTGCCGGGCTCGTCCGCGACGGTGGCCAGGTGAACGGCGGCGCCGCTGCTCGTGGTCGTGAGCAACATGGGCCTACCGGTTACCTCGATCACGTTCGGTCCGTGCCGCGAGGAAGACATACCTGCATTCTCACCGCGTACGAGCGTGCTCACCACCGTGCGCGGATCACCGGCACCGGAGGTCACCCGTCGTTCACTCCCGCCTCGCCGAGCGGGACGCGCACCCGGTGCCGGGCGCGCGTCCACGTCAGTCACATGTGTGCTGCCGGCGGCGCGTCCGGATCGGGCGAGCGCGAAGCCGACCAGGCGGCACCAAGTTGAGAGGTTGTCTCTAAGTGGAGACTGTGTCTCAGCTCATGTTACGGTGAACCGCATGACGGGCAAGGACGCCGGGACATCGAATCGACCGCTCCGGCGCGACGCTGAGCAGAACCGGCTACGCATCCTGGCCGCCGCACGTGAGGTGTTCGCCGCCCGCGGCGTCGACGTCACGCTCGACGACATCGCCCACCACGCCGGCCTGGGCGTCGGTACGGTCTACCGCCGCTACCCCAGCCGCGAACATCTCGTCGAAGCGCTCTTCGACGAGCAACTCGACCGCATGGTGACGCTGGCCCAGGACGCCGCCCGGCACCCGGACGCCTGGACCGGCCTGACCGAGTTCTTCGCCGACTCCATCGAACTGCTCGCCGCCGACCGGGGCCTGCGGGACGTCCTCTTCAGCCGCGTGTACGGGCACCAACGGGTCGCGAAGGCCCGCGACCGCATCGGACCCGCGGTCGACGCGCTGATCAGTCGCTGCCAGCAGGCGGGCGTGGTTCGGCCGGACGTGACCGGCACCGACATGCCGCTCGTGCAGTTCATGACGGCGGCACTGTTGGAGTACACCGAATACGCGGCCCCCGGCCTGTGGCGCCGGTACCTGACGATCCTCCTCGACGGCCTGCGCCCGGACGCGACACCGCTCCCGGTCGCCGCACCGGACTTCGACGCCCTCGCCGAGATCGCACGCGGCTGGCACCCGCCTCGTCGCCACGCCCCGGAGTAGCGGCCCCGGACGTTGCCCCACTCGCCACTAATGCAAGTATCTTGCAATAGCGGATGAGTTGCAGCTGAGGGGGGCGCAGTGCGGGCGAGGCACGCATATCTGCTCAGCGGCCGATGAACGCCGATCTGTCGCCGCTGCGGCGCGTCCGGATTCTCGTCGTGGGCTCCGCCGTCGTCAGCCTCGCGAACGCCGTCACCGTCCCTTTTCTCGCCATCTACCTGCGCACCGAGCTGGACGTGTCGATCTCCGCGGTGGGGTTGCTGCTGGCCTGCGCCGTGCTGTTCTCGATCGCCGGGGGCTTCGTCGGCGGCGCGCTGTCGGACGCGCTGGGGCGTCGGGTGGTGCTGTGCGCGGCCGTGCTCGGCGTCGTCGGCTCGTTCGTGGGCCTGTCACTGAGCGACGACGTCGGCACGGCGTTCGTCTGTACGGCGACGCTCACGACCGCGTCCGGCGCCTACAACCCGGCCGCCAAGGTGCTGCTGGGCGACCTGGTGGCCCCGGCCGACCGGCCCCGGTGGTTCTCCTACCAGTACCTCGCGATCAACGCCGGTTACGCGGTCGGGCCGCTGCTCGGGACCGTGCTGGGGGTGACCGGGGACCGGACTTCGTTCCTCGTCGCGGCTGGGTTCTACGCCCTGTACCTGCCGGTGTTGCTGGTCGTCGCAGCTCCCGACCGGCCGCATGTGGCCCGCGCCGGAACGCCCGGAACGGGGACGCCCGGCGCACCCGAGGCGGGGCCGGCCGGGATCGGGACGGCCCCGCCGACCAGGCCGGGGTGGCGTACCGCGCTGGCGCGGTCCGCGCTCGCGCTGGTCACCGACCGGCGGCTGCTCTTGTTGCTGATCGCCGCCGTCCTGCTGGAGACCGTGCACAACAAGATCTCCGTGCTGCTCGCCCAGTACTTCGTCGGTGCCGACGAGAACAGCACCACTCTCCTGGGTGCGGTGATGACGACGAACGCGGTGGCCGTCGTCGGGCTGCAGGCCGTTCTGGCTCGGTCCGTCCGTCGGCGCGATCCGCTCCACGCGCTGACCGCCGGTGGCGTGCTGACGTTCGTCGGGATGGCGGGCTTCGCGCTCGCGACCGACCTGTGGCAGTACGTCGCCGCCATGGTCGTCCTCACCCTCGGCGAGGTGCTCATCGTCCCCTCCGAGTTCGCGCTGCTCGACCGAATCGCCCCCGCTGACCTGCGCGGCGGCTACTTCGGCGTGCAGACGCTGTCGCAGCTCGGCGGCTTCACCGGCCCGTACCTCGGCAGCCTGATCCTCGCCGCGTACGGCGGTCCGGCCATGTTCCTCTCGATCGGATCGCTGGCCCTGGTCAGCGTCGGGATCTACCTGTTCGTCGGGCGACTCACTCCGGCGCCGGCGGCGACGCCGTGAGCGCGCGCAGCCGGTCGATCACGGCTGCGACCGCGGGGGCAGGGTGAGGATCTCGGCTCCGTCGTCGGTGATGGCGATCGTGTGTTCACTGTGGGCGGTCCGGCAGCCCGTCGCGCTCCGGAGCGTCCAGCCGTCGGCATCCGTGACGAGTTCGGCGGTGTCCGCCATGACCCACGGCTCCAGCGCCAGCAGCAGCCCGGGGCGCAGTCGGTATCCACGACCGGGTCGTCCGGTGTTCGGGATGTGCGGACCTTGGTGCATCGTCGAGCCGACGCCGTGACCGCCGAACTCGGTGTTGATTTCGTACCCCGCCTCGCTGAGCACCACGCCGATGGCATGGGAGATGTCGCCGATGCGAGCATCGGGGCGGGCCACGGCGATTCCTGCGCTCAACGCGCGCTCGGTCGCGCTGATCAGGGCAACGGTCTCCGAGGACGTCGCGTCACCCACGATGAAGCTGATCGCGGAGTCCGCGACGACCCCACCTGCGGAGACGGCGAGGTCGAGCGTCAGGAGATCGCCGTTGGCAAGCGTGTAGTCGTAGGGCTTCCCGTGCAGCACAGCGTCGTTGACCGACGTGCAGATGTAGTGACCGAACGGCCCGCGCCCGAAGGACGGTTCGTAATCGACGTAGCAGGACTGCGCTCCGGCCTCGGTGATCATGGCTTGGGTCCACAGGTCGATGTCCCGCAGGTTGGTGCCTACCTCGCAGCGGCTCTTGAGCGTCTGCAGAATGCCGGCGACGAGGGCACCTGCCTCTCTCGCTCGGGGCAGTTCTGTGGTGTTCAAGACCTCGATCATCTGGCACCTTCCCGCGATACCCAATAACTATCCCGGTAAGACTATCCCGGTACTAGAATTGGTGTCATGGTCAGGTTGCCCCTCACCCCCGCAGAGGTCGAACGCGGACAGCGCCTCGGTGCCCTCCTGCGACGCGCCAGAGGGCAGCGGTCGATGCTCGACATCGCGCTGCGAGCAGGCGTCTCACCCGAGACCCTGCGGAAGATCGAGTCCGGTCGCGTAGCCACCCCGGCCTTCTCGACCATCGCCGCGATCGCCGACGTACTCGGCCTCTCCCTCGACGCGCTGTGGACCGAGGTCAACCAGGCGGAGCGGATGGTCTCCTAGCCTCGGCGAAGTCACTTCCCTCCATGGGCCATCTCGTCGATCGCGACCGTGACGGCGAGCAGCAGCACCGCGTCCTGATCGGGCGCGATCTCCACGCCGTAGGTGTCACGGACCCGGAACCACCGCTTCGACACGTTCGCGACCTTGCGGCCGTCGGCCTCGATCTCGTATTCGTGGTCGGCGATGCTTCCGTGGGCCTCGAGATCAGGGCCGTTCTCCACCTCGACCTTCCACCGGTCCCGCAGCGGCGAGATCATCGCCTTGTGCACGAGCGCGATGCGGCCGCCCTCGGGCCCCTCGATCTCCATCGTGTCGCGGATGTGCATTACTCGCTTCTGGATCGTGCAGAGGCGCCGTCCCTCCAGATCCTCGAGGTGGAACGTTTTCCTGAGCCGCAGTGCCTTCCCGTCCACGTGGAAGGCCCGTTCGCCGTCCTCGTCCTCGACCCAGTAGTCGTCCCCGATCGAGATCAATTTCTGCCGTAACTGGTAGCGCCGCGCGCTGCCACCGCGTCCGAACGTCTCGCGCTCCTCACGCCGTCTCGCTCGCCGATCTCCTAGCCCCATGCCGCGGCCTCCGTTCAGTGGAAGGCCCGGCGCGCTGCGCGCCGGGGAGCGACCTGGGCTCGCGATGCCCGGGTGCGCCCATCTCACCGGCTCCACCGTGCCCCGAACCGGCGGCCCTGTCGTCATCCTGCCCGGGTGACGACCCGCGGCGCCGACGGCACGGCTCGTTCGCCGACGGTGGCCGGCGCAGGCCGGCCGGGGCCGCGCCGGGGCGGCCTCACCCCGTCGGGATGAGGCGGCGTTCCCGGCGCGTCCGGCACCGTGACCTTCAGCCGGAGTAGTCCGAGCGACCGGAAGGGCGGGCCGTGGTGCGTGAGGCCGGCCGGCGGGTCGGTGCCCGGCTGGGCCGGGCCGGGGCGTCGATCGTGCGTCGGCTGGACGTTCTGCAGAACCGCCACCGATTCCTCGGCCTTCCCTGGGCGGTGTTCCGCAAGTACTCCGACGACAACGGCGCACAACTGGCGGCGTTACTCACCTACTACGGGTTCCTGAGCCTGTTCCCGCTGCTGCTCGTAGCCACGGTCATCGTCGTCGAGGTGCTCCGGTCGCAGCCGGAGTTGCAGCAACAGCTACTCGAGCGCCTGGTCAATCCGCAGATCCGGCCCGACGTAGAGCAGGCGCTGCGCCAGTTGCCGTCGAGCGGATTCCCGCTCGCCCTGGGGCTGGTGAGCCTCGTGTACGCCGGCACCGGCGGCGTGCTCGCCCTCTACTCCGCGCTGAACCGGATGTGGGGCGTGCCCCGGCGGGACCTTTACCCCCTCGGCCGGCGATACGTCCGGGTACTCGTCGTTCTCGTACTGGCCTTCGCCAGCGCACTGCTCTCCGCCGGCTCGGCCGTGGTCACCGACGAGGTGCTGGGGCTCCCCGCGGTGCAACGCGTCGCCGCAGCGGCCGCGACGGCAGCGGAGATGGTCGTGCTCATCGCCATCGCGCACAAGATGCTGGTCTGCCGACCACTGCGGATCCGCGACTTCTGGGTCGGCGCCGTCATCGGCGCCGTCGTCATCACCGCTCTGCTCACCGTGGCCGTGACCGTGCTTCCGGCCCTCGTCGCCAGGGCCGGACCCGTCTACGGCAGCTTCGCGACGGTGGTAGGGGTCTTCGCGGTGCTGTATCTCCTCAGCCAGACGCTGGTGCTGAGCGTCGAGATCTCGACCGTCCTCGAGGCGGGGCTCTCACCGCGGGGCCTCACCGACGCCCGGCTGACCGCGAGCGATCGCCGGGCGCTCGTCCTTCAGGCGCGCCGACAGGAACGGGTCGCCGGCCAACGCATCACCACGACCTTTCCGACGCCGGCCGCGGACCGTTCGTCCGGAGCCGGCGAGCCCGGAGAGCCGAATCGGGGGGACGTCGCCGAGTAGCGGCGACCATCCGCTCCGGATGAGGCGCTTCGTCGTGGCTGCCCAGCGGCCAAGCAGGACGGTCAGTCGAACTCCTGCTGGAACTCGGCCATGATGATCCGGCCGGCCGCCTCGATCAGGGCCAGGTGGGAGAACGCCTGAGGAAAGTTCCCCAGGTGACGCCCGGTCGCGACGTCGAACTCCTCCGCGTAGAGCCCGAGCGGCGACGCAACCCGCAGCAGGCGCTCCATCAGGTCGCGGGCCCGCTGGTGGGCGCCGGTGATCGCCAGCGCGGAGACCAGCCAGAACGAACAGATGAGGAACGAGCCCTCGCGGCCGGACAGACCGTCGTCGGTCTCGTCGGTGCGATACCGGAGGACGAAGCCGTCCTCCGTCAGCTCGTCGGCGATCGCGTCCACTGTGGCGCGCAGGCGCGGGTCGTCGTGGGGCAGGAACCCGAAGATCGCCGCGAGCAGCGCTGAGGCGTCCAACGAGTCGGTTTCGTAGTGCTGACGCAGCACGCCGGCATCGGTCAGGCCGTTGGTGAGGATGTCCTGCTTGATCTCCTCGGCCGTCGCCCGCCACCGGCTGACGAGCTCCGCGTCCGAACGGATGTCGGCGAGCTTCGCGGCGCGGTCGAGGGCGACCCAGCACATGAGCTTGGACGACACGTAGTGCTGCGGTTTGCCGCGAGCCTCCCAGATGCCCTGGTCCGGCTCGCGCCAGACCGCTTCGGCGCATCGGGCCTGGGACTCGACGAGCGCCCACAACCGGCGCGGCAGCCGTTGGCTGCGGCGGCTGTGCAGCAGGATGCAGTCCAGCACCGCGCCGAACACGTCGTTCTGCCGCTGGTCGAAGGCGCCGTTCCCGATCCGCACCGGGTGGGCGCCCGCGTAGCCCGACAGATCGTTCCGGATGGACTCGGTCAGGTCGCGACGACCGTCGATCCCGTACATGATCTGCAGCGAACCGTCCTCGTTGGGTTCGAGGTCGGCGACGAACTGCATGAACTCGTCGGCCTCCCAATCCAGGTTCAGGTAGTGCAACGCCTGGAGAGTGAAGGTCGAGTCGCGCATCCAGGTGTACCGGTAGTCCCAGTTACGCTCGCCCCCGGGTGTCTCGGGCAGGGACGTGGTGAGCGCCGCGATCGTCGCGCCGGTCGGCATGTAGGTCAGGCCCTTCACCACCAGCGCGGCACGTTGGATCGGGTCGCGCCAGTGATGGTCGGGGATCCGGGCCCGGTCCAGCCACGCGCGCCAGAAGCGGACGGTGGCGCTGAGCCGACGACCGGCCTCCTGGACGTCGGGCACCGAGGCGAGACCCGCCTGCCACGACAACGAGCAGTAGACCTCGTCGCCGGCGGTCAGCGTCCGCCGCGCCCGGACCCGGTCGCCCTCGATGCCGAGGGCCAGGTCCGTCTGCAGGCGGATCGTCTGCCCCGCCCCGTGCGCGTCGGCGATGTGCCTGCCGCTGTCCGTCACCATCGTCCACTCGGCGGGGACCCGCCCGTAGTCGAAGACCGGCTCGCAGACCAGCTCCATCTCGACGCTGCCCTCGAGGCACCGCATCGTGCGCACGAGTTGGTGGTCGGCGTCGTCGTCGGCCGGCGGCCGGCTGTGCGGCGTCACCTCGTCCTCGTCCTCGCTGGGCCCCATCGTGAGCGCCTCGCGGACCTCGACCCAGCCGCTCGGCGTCTTCCAGGTGGTGATCAGCACGTTCGTGCCCGGCTCGTAAGCCCGTGCGGTCGGGTGGTGGACCCCGAACGGACCGATCCGGAAGTACCCGGCCTGACGGTCGAGCAGTGTGCCGAACACGCTCGCCGAGTCGAAGCTGGGGACGCAGAGCCAGCCCACCGAGCCGTCCGGCGAGATCAGCGCACCGGTGTGGCAGTCGGAAAGAAAGGCGTAGTCGGCGATCGGAGGGAACGGGGAGGGCGCGGCAGCGCTCTGCACGTGCGCCCCGGGGGCACTGGCCATCTCACCCATGGTCGCTCCATTCGTCGGCACGAGAACCCATGCTCGACCGATGCAGCGGAGACGCACCTCATCCCGTCAGGGTGGTTCCTTCCGTACCGAGCGACGCCGCCGATGCGATGCACACCAGGGGCCGCTGGAGGGGAGAAAAGTGTGCACAGCCGCGACCGGCCGTCCCGCTCAGTAGGACGGCGGCATCGGCCGGCCAGCCGTCGCCGCAGCATCCGGCCCGACGGTCAGCGCCACGTCGAGTGCCAGCTGTGCCTCCAGGACCCGGGGCCGCAGCACCCGCCAGCTCCTTCCGGCCGCGATGCTCTCGCTCTCCGCGTCGACGGCGGCGATCAGCTCCCGGAGCAGTCCGTTGAGCCGGAGGGCCCACTCCCGACGCGATTCGCCGGGGGCGCTCTCGACGAGCAGGTCCCATTGGTCGACGAGCCCCACGAGCCCGGTGCGGATCGGTGGCCACACCACGCCGCGGTCCGCGCGGCCCGTCGTGTTCAAGACCGGGGGCACCCTGCTCTCGGCCGCTGCCACGGTCGAAGAGCGCAGCTGCTGCGCCTGCCGGTCCCACGCCGACCGTCGTTGCGACCGGGAGAGCACTAGACCACCGACGAAGAGCCCGACGATAACCAGCACCAGAACGCATCCCAGCACGCTGACCGCGGTGTTGTCCTCGGCTGCGGCCGCTGGGGACTGCGTGCTCGCGGGCTGAGATGCCGCGGCCTGGCTCTCGGCAGGGCGGGACTGCTCGGCCGCGGACTCGACCGCATTGTTCGGCCGATCGGTGGCACGCGACCTGGGCTCCCCCTCCGCGCACGCGGCCGGCACTGCAGCGAGTACGGCCACGACGAACGCGGCGCCCAAGAGACGAAGTCGGGGTGAAGCCCTCATGCGCGGCTCCTACTCATCGGCGTGGGGTGCTCCGACGCTATGGAGAGCCGGTCGCCCGGACATCGCTCGCAGGGAATGACTGCCGGATGGTGAATCGACCGGACGTGTCGCCGCACTGAGCGAGTTGTGCGCCCGGTCGCGTGTTCCTCGATGTCCGGCGCGGAGAGCGCGAGATCCGCCCGCTGGGGATGAGGCGGTACCGGCCGCATCCGCGCAACGCTGCAATTCGTCGACGGGAGGAGGCCGATGTGCGGTTGGTGCCCAGGCAGTTGCTGCGTGCGGGGATGACCGGCGATGTGCCCTACTACGGCGGACGCATGACACCGGCCCAGGCGTACGCCGCGTCCCACCCTCCGCCGCCTCCACCCGCGCCGGCACCACCGGTGGCGAGGAGTGGGCCTGATCCACTGCTGGCGCTCCAGCACTTGCTCGACACCGGCGTGATCACGACCGAGGAGTACCGGCAGTTCTGCGCCCGGGTGCGTCAGTGATGGCACCGGTGCAGGTGCTCGTCGTGGGTTTCGACCGCCCTGCGTTCTCCGGCGAGGTTCTCGCCGAGCTCACCCGGCTCCGGCACGCCGGGATCGTCCGCCTGATCGATCTGCTTCTCGTCGCGCGGGCGGCGGACGGCACGCTCGAAACGCTGACCGCGCCGGCCGGCGTCGGCGCGGGCCTCGGTGGACTCGCCATCAGGCTTCTCGCCCGGCCTGAGGTCGAGGCCGACGGTGAGGAGCAGGGGCCCGAGTCCGACCCTTCCGGTACGTGGGCGTGGTCTCTGGCCGATGCGGTGCCGGCCGGCTCCGCGGCGGCCGTGGCGCTGATCGAGCATCTGTGGGCCGAACCCTTGGCGGCCGCGATTCGGCGCGCCGGTGGTACGTCGCTGAACGAGACCTGGCTGGCGACCTATGACCTGGCCCGGCTCGAGGCCCTGGTCGCGCAGCGCCCGACCAGCGACGTGTCGATGTCGCAGTAAGCGAGACGAGGAGAGGAGTTGAGATGACCACGAAGGATGCGTTCTCCCCCGAGGAGTGGAAGACAGTGCTGGAAGGTCCACCGGCCGCCGGCATGATCGTGATCAGTGCCGCTCGTGGCGGCACGATCCGCGAGACGATGGCGATGGCCAAGGCCTACGCCGAAGCACGCGCCGAGCACGGCCAAAGCGAGCTGCTCGACGAGATCGTGGCGGCCAAGCCCAAGGCTGACCACACCAGGTACCACTCGTACGACGAACTCCGGAACCACGGCCTCGGACACCTGCGAACGGCAGTGGCTCTGCTGGAGCGCAAGGCAACGGCCGACGAGGTGGACGGTTACCGGCGCTTCGTTCTCGCCGTCGCGAACAAGGCCGCGGCCGCGCACCGCGAGCACGGCCAGATCGTGAGCCCGGCGAGGCCGCCGCCATCGACCAGGTCGCAGCGGCGCTCCGCCCGACCGACCCCGAAGCGTCTCGAACCTGATCGTTCGAATGAGCAAGGAGGGATGGGAATGGCTGTCGACACTTTCCTGGCCTACGTCGGGGTGTACCGGAGAGTCGAGGATGCCGAGGCGGACTACGACCTGGTGCGGGATCTGCACCGCAAGGTCGGGCTGATCGACGCCTATGACGCCGCCGTGATCGAGCGACGCGCCAACGGCAAGACGAAGATCGTCAAGAAGCACGAGACCCCGACCCGCGTCGGTGGGGCGCTGGGCAGCGGCTTCGGTCTCGCCACTGGTCTGGTCGTCGCGCTGTTCCCGTTCGCTGCGATCGGCGGCGGCCTGCTGGCGGCCACCACTGCCGGTGGCGCAGCGCTCGGTGCGCTGGCCGGCCACGCAGCGGCCGGAATGAGCCGCAGCGATCTCAAGGAACTCGGCGAACACCTGGACGCCGGGACCGCCGGGCTGGTGGTCATCGCCGTGTCCGACATGGCGTCGAAGGTCGAGCGCGAGATGCGCCGCGCCGAGAAGGTGGAGGCCAAGCAGCTCAAGGCTGACACCGCTGAGATCGAGCAGGACGCAAAGGCGGCCGGGGCCGGGCAGGCGTAGAGATCCGAACGGAGCGGTGGACCGTGGGTTCGCGAAGGGGTGCCCCGGCCGGGCGGCCTTGTCCTCGTCCTGTCCGGCTGACGACCTGCGGTCCGCCTGCCATTTCGACCGATGCGAGACGGCGCAGGCCTGCCGTGTAGCTAGGTCGGCGCGGCATCAGCCGCATCGACACGAGGCCGTGTTCCCGGTGCGTGCCGGCACCGTGACGTTCAGCCGGACGACGTCCGAGGGACCGGAAGTGCAGGCCGATAGGGCTGGGTGGTCCGGAGGAAGGCGTGGATCGCCGGGAGGATCTGGGCGGGAGCGGTCTCGTGCGGGTAGTGCCCGGCATTCGCGATCTCGAGCGAATGGGCGTCGGGTAGCTGCTGGACGAGCGTCCGGTGGTGGTGCGGCGGAATGGTCCGGTCGCGGCCGCCCCAGGTGACGAGGACGGGAAGGTCCGCGAGGAGACCGAGTTGACGGCTCGCGCTGACCGTCTGACCTCGCCAGTCGATGACCGACCGGGCGGTGCGCAGGAACGCGCGACGCTGCTGCGCCCGGGCCATCCCGCGGAGATCCTCGGCGACCGAGCGGGCATCCTCCCGGGCGATCACGCCCGGGACCACGGAGATCAAGGGCAGGATTCGGCGGGTCAGGCCCACCGGGAGCCGCCCGAGGCCGGCCACGAGGGTTGCGGCGCCGGGGAGTGTCGCCACCCGCAGCATCGGCGATACCTCGGCACCCAAGCCTCCGCTGCTGATCAGCACGACCCGGTCGGTACGCTCGGGAAACTGGTAGGCGAACTGCAGCGCGACGCCGCCCCCGAGGCTGTGCCCGACCAGCGTGGCGCTGGAGTGCCCCAGCGCCGCGAGCAGATCGCGCAGCGCGGACGCGTGAGCACCGAGGGAGTAGTCACCGGCGGGCGAATCGGACTGCCCGTGACCGGGGAGATCAACGGCGATCACGGTGTGGGTGGTCGCCAACGAGTCGATCAGGTGACGCCAGGTGCGGCGGGTTCCCCCCAGCCCGTGAACCAGCAGGAGCGGCTCGCCCGTCCCGGCCGTGGTGTACGCAAGGATGCCTGCAGGCGTCGCGATGCGACCGTCCGCGCGAGCGCTGGGCGGAAGGGCGAGGGCGGTCATGGTTCCAACTTCCTGGCGGAGAGGTCCGCCCGCGATCGGGATTACGAGATCAGCGGGCGTTTGTTGCGGCGGAGCCGTGTCGGAGACGCATTGATCATTCCCGTCGGCTGGCTCGACTCTACGGCGCCGCTAACGACGGTTCGGCCGAAATCAGCTTCCGACCGTCGTAGTGCGACGAAACCGAAAGCGACGGAGGCGTGTATCACCTGAAGCTGATCTCTCCATTCCCGATTGGCGGGGAGAGGGCGGGGTATCTCCTGGTGGCACACCGAATAGATTCACCCCTTCTTGGCCCTCAATTTGGAGAGCAATGACTACCGCTAATCCCACCGGCACCTACGCGGCCGACACAACCGCCGATCGGGCACCGCACACGCGGCGTCTGAGCACGGAAACAAAGGCCTCGTTCAAGACCAGCGAACTAGTCGCCTACCTGGTTGCCGTCGTCGGTGTGCTGGTCGCTTCGCAGGTCGTCGGCGGCGACGACGGGCACAGCGACTACTTCCGCGCCGACCGCGCGTGGCTCTACATCGTCATCCTGACCGTCGGTTATCTGGTCAGCCGCGGACTGGCGAAGTCCGGCAGCCGCGACCCCTACGACGCCAAGTAGATCCGGCGCACGGCCCGGCGGGTGCGAATCCGCCGGGCCGCACCCGGCGTTGCGGCCGGAATGCCGTACCCGGCGGGACAATCGTCACGATTGCTCGGCCGGCAGGAAGGTCGTGCGGGGGGCGGATCGCCCGGAGGAGGCCCGGAGCACAAGGCTGGCTCGCGCGGACGGCCGCCACACGATCAACTCGGTGCCCGCAGGCATCCTGCGGGAGAGCCTGGCGAGAAAGTTCAGCAGCGCCGAGCCGGCGAAGGTCACTGCCGCGAGGTCGATCAACACGCCGGGCGGCACATCGTCGTCGGCCAGCCAGTCGACGGCCTCGGACAACAAGCACAATGCTGCCGTGTCGACATCGCCGACGAGATCCACGCGGGCTCGACCGGTTTTGGAAGGCGGGCTCGAAATAGTGACCGTGAGCCCTGCTTCAGATCGGTGAAATATGCCGCGCGATGACATCGCTCCGCCTCCGACATACCGAAAGATGCCGGGGTCCGGGGCAACGGCTCATTAAGGAAGCCGCGCTCGGATTCTACGCTCGACGGCGTTCCACAGCTAGCCCGACGCGGCTCCGAGTACTCTTGACCGAGGACCGGAGCCTCCGGTCCTGCTGCCCCGGCCCTCGGCGGTCAACTCGAGACACCGAGAGGCACGGTCGTGCCACGCAGGAATCACCCTCCGCGTCGTCTTCTTCTTTTCCGTGACTGGACACAGGTCTCCCGTTCTCCGAGTGAACCGCATGCCTGAGCGGGAGAGTGTCATCAGAGGCCTCATCGAGGCCCAACCCTCTTCGCCGGGCACGAGAGGGACCTTGCTGCGCATCTGCCGAGCCGCCTCGGAGGCGCTCGCCGCGTCGGGGACCGGGGTCAGCGTGTTCACCGCGGGTGCCGACCGGGGAGTGTGCGCCGCCTCCGACTCACGGAGCGAGCGGCTCGAGGAGCTGCAGTTCGTTCTCGGGGAAGGCCCGTGCATCGATGCCTTCGACAGCCGCCGCCCGGTACTCGTCGCTGACCTCACCGAGGACGCGACGGCCCGATGGCCGATGTACGCACCCGCCGTGCACGGCCGGGGTGTCCGGGCCGTGTTCGCTTTTCCCCTGCAGATCGGCGCGGCTCGGCTCGGTGTCTTCGACGTCTTCCGCGATCAGGTGGGTGCGCTGTCCACCGAGCAACTCGTCGACGCGTTGACCTTCGCCGACGTCACCGTCGCGGTCCTCCTCGACGAACAGGACGGGCTCGGCGGCGCGGGCGGTGAGGACGTCACCGACGCGGTCGAGCATCGGGCGGAACTATTCCAGGCTCAAGGGATGGTGATGGTGCAAATCGGCGGGACAATCAGTGAGGCCATGGTCCGCATGCGGGCGTACGCGTACGCCGAGAACCGTGGCTTGAGCGAGATCGCCCGCGACGTCGTCGCCGGGCGTCTGAGGTTCGATCAGGGCGATTCGTGACCGCGGGAAGTCCACGCCCAGACGCCGGGAGGCAGGCATGACGACCGTTTCCGCTGAGCGGTTGGCGTCGATCTTCGTTGATGTCGCCGACACCCTGGTCGAGCAGTTCGACTTGCTCGAGTTCCTGCACATGCTCACCGACCGGACCGCCGACCTCGTCAGCGCGGCCGCGGTGGGGCTGGTGCTGGCCGACAAAAACGGCCGTCTGGAATTCCTCGCCGGCTCGAACGAGAACGTGAGACTCCTCGAGCTCTTCCAGCTGCAGACCCGAGAGGGACCCTGCCTGGAGGCCTACCGCACCGGACAACCAGTCATCAACATCAACCTGGGCGAGGCATCCTCCCGGTGGCCCCGGTTCGCTCCCCAGGCCACCGCCCTCGGATTCCAGTCCGTTCATGCGTTCCCGCTGCGACTGCGTAACCAGACCATCGGCGCGTTGAACGTCTTCGGCGACACGAAGGGCGGCAGATTCGAGGAGAGCGACGTCCCGATCGTGCAGGCACTCGCCGACGTCGCCGCCATTTCGCTGCTACAGGAACGTGCCATTCATCGCGGCGAGATCCTCACCGAGCAGCTTCAAGGCGCGCTCAACACGCGCATCGTCATCGAGCAGGCCAAAGGCGCCGTGGCCCAGATCCACCAGATCAGCGTCGACGAGGCGTTCATGCGGATCCGCGCATACGCACGCAACAACAACAAGAGGCTCACCGACGTCGCCCACGCCGTGATCGCCGATCGGACCAGAGTGCCTGGCCTCGTCTGACCATCAGGGGTCGGCGCGGCCGGCGACGCCCCGGCACAGTGGGTTACGAAGATCGCCCCGGTGGGCGGGTTTACTCGTCGCCGTGAGGGGCAGCCGAGGGTGGGGAACCGCGTCGGCATCCACCGGCTCGCTGCGTTCCGTTGTTCAGGGGTGGCCTCCCCGGGGACGGCGACCATCCGGAAAGCCCCGATCAGCACTGCCTGCACGGCACCTCCGGCTCGCGCCTGCCGCCGCTGGTCTCCGCTTCGCACCGAACACAGGAGAGCCATGCCCACTTCACTGCAATCGCTGGCCGCCGTCGGGCAGAGTCCCTGGCTCGACTATCTGTCGCGGGTCTTCGTCCGCGACGGTGATCTCGCCGGGCTCGTCGCCGACGGGGTGACGGGCGTGACGTCGAATCCGACGATTTTCCAAGCCGCGATCGCCGAAGGCGACGCCTACGACGAGCAGATGCGCGAGGTGCTGAGGTCGGAGGAGGACCCGAAGCAGGTGTTCCTCGCTCTTGCCGTGCAAGATATCCGCGCAGCTTGCGATCTTCTCTTGCCGGTCTACGACCGTGGCGATTCATCCCGCGACGGATGGGTGTCGTTCGAGGTCGACCCGCACCTGGCCCACGATGCCGAGGCCACCGTCGAGGAGGCCGTCACTCTGCACCGGCGCATCGACCGTCCCAACCTGTTCATCAAGATCCCGGGCACCGAAGCCGGTATCACCGCGGTCGAAGAGACGATCGCCCGCGGCATTCCGGTGAACGTCACCCTGCTGTTCTCGTTGGAGCGCCACCGCGCCGCTGCCGAGGCGTACCTCCGTGGCCTGCGGCGACTGCGCGACGCCGGCGGTGACCTGGCCGCGGTGGCGTCCGTCGCCTCGTTCTTCGTCTCCCGCGTCGACGCGGAAGCAGACCGTCGCCTCGACGAGAAGAGCGGCCCGGCCGACCTGAAGGGCGCGCTGGGGATCGCCAACGCCAAGCTGGCCTACGAGGCCTACCAAGAGATCTTCACCGGCGACGAGTGGACGGACCTGGAGGCTGCCGGCGCCTCGCCGCAGCGATGCCTGTGGGCGTCCACGTCGATGAAGAACCCGGATCGCCGCGACGTGACCTACATCGAGCAGCTGATCGGGCCGAACACGGTCACGACGATGCCTCGGACGACGCTCGAGGCGTTCGTCGACCACGGCCTCGTCGCCGACACTCTGACGAGGGACGTCGAGGACGCGCACCGCACCTTCGATCGACTGGCCGCGGCCGGCGTCGACTACGACGACGTCGTCGCCGAACTCGAACGCCAGGGCGTCAAGGCATTCGTCGAATCCTTCCAGCAGCTCTTCGACGGGATCGCCGAAAAACGCTCGGCGCTCATCGCCACCTGATCGACCGCTGACGCGGTACCCCGCACTACCGACGGATCGGGAACACCATGACGCAGGGCCTCTCTCTCGATCGCCGGGCAGCGGCGCCGATCGCCGACACCGCCGGCTGGGACGACATCGACATCCGGGCCGTCGATACGGCCCGAATGCTGGCCGCCGACGCCGTGCAGAAGGTCGGCAACGGGCACCCGGGTACCGCGATGAGCCTGGCCCCGCTGGCGTACCTGCTCTTCCAGAACGTGCTCCGCCACGATCCGAAGGACGATCAGTGGCTCGGCCGGGACCGGTTCGTACTGTCCTGCGGTCACTCCAGCCTGACGCTCTACATCCAGCTCTACCTCGCCGGGTACGGCTTGGAGCTCGATGACCTCCAGGCGCTCAGGACCTGGAACTCTGCCACCCCCGGACACCCGGAGTACCGGCACACCCGAGGGGTGGAGATCACCACCGGGCCGCTCGGCCAAGGACTGGCCAGCGCGGTCGGCATGGCGCTGGCGGCCCGGCGCGAACGCGGTCTGCTGGACCCGGACACCCCAGCGGGCGCGAGCCCGTTCGATCACCACGTCTACGTGGTGGCTTCCGACGGCGACCTGATGGAGGGCGTCACCGCGGAGGCCAGCTCGCTCGCCGGACACCAGCAACTCGGCAACCTGGTGCTGTTCTACGACTCGAACCACATCTCGATCGAGGACGACACCGACATCTCCTTCAGCGAGGACGTCGCCGCCCGCTATGCCGCCTACGGCTGGCACGTGCAGAGCGTCGACTGGACCGGCACCGGCGAATACGTCGAGGACGTCGACGCGCTGCTCGCCGCGACGGAGTCAGCGAAAGCAGAAACCGGCCGCCCGTCGCTGATTCTTCTGCGGACGATCATCGGCTGGCCCGCGCCGACCAAGCAGAACACCGGCAAGGCGCACGGCTCCGCGTTGGGTGCTGCCGAGATCGCCGCCACCAAGACCCTGCTCGGATTCGACCCGGACACCACGTTCGCGGTCGACCAGGACGTTCTGACCCGCACCCGTGGCGCCGTGGACCGTGGGGCGCGGCTGCACGAGGACTGGCTGCCGCGGTACGCGGCGTGGCGCACTGCCCACCCTGACCGCGCCGCACTGCTCGACCGACTGCAGAAGCGGCAGCTTCCCGACGGCTGGGCCGCAGCGCTACCGGTGTTCGCTGCTGACCCGAAGGGCATGGCCACCCGCAAGGCCTCCGGGGAGATCCTCACCGCGCTCGCTCCGGTTCTGCCCGAGCTCTGGGGCGGCTCGGCCGACCTGGCGGAGAGCAACAACACGACGATGAGCGGGGAGCCCTCGTTCGTTCCGGCCGACCGGCAGACGCGCGACTGGTCCGGCGGTCCCTACGGGCGAACCCTGCACTTCGGTATCCGTGAGCACGCCATGGGCGCGATCCTGAACGGCATCGCCCTGCAAAGCCTGACCCGCCCCTACGGCGGCACGTTCCTGGTCTTCAGCGACTACATGCGTCCGGCGGTGCGCCTGGCGGCGCTCATGCAACTACCCGCCACCTACATCTGGACGCACGACTCGATCGGCCTGGGCGAAGACGGCCCGACGCACCAGCCGGTCGAACATCTGGCCGCGCTACGGGCCATCCCGGGGCTGGATGTCGTACGGCCCGCCGACGCCAACGAGACCGTGGCCTGCTGGCGCACCATCCTCGAGCACACCGACCGGCCCGCCGGCCTGGTACTCACCCGGCAGAACCTGCCCGTGCTCGACCGCGGGCCGGACGGCTACGCACCGGTCGACGATGCGGCCCGCGGCGGGTACGTCCTGACCGTAGAAAGCGACCCCGCGGTCCTGCTGATCGCCACCGGTTCCGAGGTGCAGATCGCTCTGGACGCCCGCGGCCTGCTCGCCGCGGAGGGAATCACCGCGCGGGTCGTCTCGCTGCCGTGTCGGGAGTGGTTCGCCGAACAATCACAGTCCTACCGGGACGCGGTCCTGCCGCCGACCGTCCGCGCACGCGTCAGCGTCGAGGCCGGCATCGGCCAGGGCTGGCGCGAGATCGTGGGCGACGCCGGCCGGATCGTCAGCCTCGAGCACTTCGGCGCCTCCGCCGACTACCAGCGCCTCTACCAGGAATTCGGCATCACGCCCGAAGCCGTCGCCAGTGCCGCACGCACCAGCATCCACGACAGCTCCGGCTCCGTCCGCCCCGGCGGCAACCAGCAAACCGCCGCACCCACCCGCGGCGGCACCGGGGACCGGCCCGCCTGATCCGCGAGCCGATGCCGCCGAATGATGACGCGTTGCGCGCGCTGTCCCGCGCCAGATCCGTCATCATTCGAGCCGGTTGCACGGACGCGCGATGACCCGCCGACGATCAGCACGGTCCTGCCCGGCGGCGGGGTCGTCTCGTGTCGCTACTCGGGTGACCCTGGCCGGGGCGGCTCGCCCGGCCCGGACGAGACCGACACGGCCCGCTCCCCCTCTGCTCGCCGGAACTCGTAGATCGGCCGGTAGCGGTCGTCCAGGAGGGTGGTGAGGCTGAGCAGCAGAACGAAGAAGAGTGTGTTCCCCATGTTCAGGTCGCCCCGGCCACGACCGAGCAGGACCTCGGCGAGAACGACCAGCCCGGAGTTGAGCAGCACCCGGAGCGCGAACGCGGACACGATCGACTGCACGCCCCGAGCACCGCGCGCGACCCACAGGGTGACCGCGGCGTTGATCACGACCAGCACGGCGACGCCGAGGAACAGCTGCAGGTCCGTCGTCCGCCGACCGGGCACCATCTGCGCGTAGATGACCAGCAGCAGGCCGACGAGGAACACCTTCTCCGCGGTGGAGGAGGACAGCAGGCGTCCGTGGGTCGCCACCCACCGTTCGCGCTGCGGCGCGGTGCGTATCCCGGCCGGCAGCGGATCGGCGGCGACCCGCCACGGCTGATCGGGCGCGGGAAGCCGTGGGCGGAGGACCGTCCAACCCACCGCTGCCAGGACGACCAGCAGCACGGCGATGCCGACGCCCACCCAGGGGTATTCGCCCAGGAGATCGGTCACGTCCAGCTGAGCGACGTGGATCCAGTACTCCTGCGGCAGCTTGACGAAGATCCAGATCGACGCCGCGGTCACCACCCAAAATCGGGTGCCGCACCGGTTCGGACGCCACCAGATCCGGACTACCTCGTACGCGATGAAGTAGTACTCGAACGTGTTCGGGAAGATCAGGAGCATCGGCCGCCAGTCGGTCAGCTCGAACGCGACCACGCCGACCAACCGGTAGAAGTAGAGGAAGGCGGCGATTCGGATCGCTGGCTGACTCGTCCAGTTCCGCATCGTCGTGAGGTAGGCGATGGACAGGTAGTACACGTCCATCGCCTTGTCGTAGCCCTGGTAGCCCGGCGGGTCGTACCCCATGGCCTGGAAGATCGTCTGGTCGACGCCGTCGAGAATCAGTGCCGCGAGAATCGCAGGCAACGGGAACCGCGGGATGAGCAGCGGGACCAGAAATCGCGCAGCCACGACCGCGGCGAACACCAGGACGTCGTCCATCACCGTGCTCCCCAGGGTGCTAGTGGGTGGCGGACGCTCCGGCGTCGACACCATTCGTTGCGGATCAGGCGCCGCTCGTTCTCGGCGTCGACCTGGAGGGTTCCAAGCCTGTTCCCCGCCCCGGGTGCGGTCGCTGATCGGCGTCCCGGCCACCACCTCGACGACAGGATGCCGGTGATCGCCATGGACGAGGTCGACCCGTGCCGTGACGAGAGCTTCCCGCGGTGGCCCGGGACGTGACCGGCCATGTGTCCCCCGGTCGTGTCGGCGCGGACGGTCCTCCCACGATCGTCGCCGCCGATCGCGCGCACATCATCCGGTCCGGAGGACCCCCGGCCCGCCGTCGGCGCGTAACGGCGTCCTCGCCCGGCGCAGTCCAGGCAGTGAGCTACCCCCGTCGCGCGCTAGCGATGGCCGTCATGGCTTTCTCGGCACCGGACAGCACCCGTGCGCTGCCCACCACCGGTCCGAGCGCGATCAGCACACCCCGCACCTCGTCCGCGGTGATGCCGACCTCGTCCGCGACAGCCAGGGTGACGAGGTAGGACGCCGCCGAGGCGTCGACAGCCACCAGAGCCGCTATCCGCACCAGGAGGTAGGTGCGATCGTCCAGGCCGGACTGCTCCTGAGTGTCCGCCTGCAACTGGACCAGGCTCTCCAGCAGGGGCGCCTCACCAGGGACGAGAGCTTGCAGAAGCTCCGTGACCACTGCGTCTACCGACATCGTCCGCATCTCCATCCGACAGGTTCTGACCGGGACGGTCTTCGGCCCGGTCTCCGACCGCTTTACCGTGCGGCAGCGAGACGACGGCTGCCTCATCCGACGGGGGTGGCTTTCTGCGGTACCGGGCCGGATCACCGGCGCGGCGCCGGGCCGGATCGGCTCCGTCCTCATCCGCTGCGACCGAGGCCAGCCCGGGCGGCCCAGACGACGATCGGGGCATCGGACTGCCCGATTCGGGGAAGATCCGGTTGCTGTGCGTTCTCGGCCGCCGGCGGCCGGAGGAGGTCGAGGACGACGCGGTCTCCGGGAACATCGATGCCGAGGAAGAGAAGGTCGGCTACGCGCCGCGCTTCGATTCTCGGTCGGTCACGCCTTCAGAACGCCAGCCCGACGCTGGCCCAGATGATCTCGCCTGGGGGCAACTACCTTTACCGGCGATGGCGGGCTCACCACGGCGCTCCTCCGTACCGCGCGCTGCCTGCCATCCGCGAGTGGAGCAGCGCGCGGATGCTCACCGACTCCCCGTCACGCTAGGTGACCTCCGGTCGGCGTACCCCTGGAACGACGAAGCCCCCCGCTTACCCCCGGATCCGGGTGGTAAGAGAGGGCTAGCGCTGCGCAGCGAGCGAGAAACCCGTCTGCGCTGGGCGAATGCTCCCCCGACTGGACTCGAACCAGTAACCCTTCGATTAACAGTCGAATGCTCTGCCAATTGAGCTACGGGGGACTGCTCTGACCGCGCCGCCTCTCGGCGACGTGCCTGGGCAAGCCTACAACATGCCGGTTGGTGCTCGCGGACGGCGGTCACCCCGTCCGTTCGCAGGCGCGACCACCCGGTATGCCCCGACAACGGCCCTAACAGACCCCCGGGCTGCCACGGTTTGGTACTACGGGTGTGGGATAGACCCTCGTCGGGCATCACCTCGTCATCAGGCAACCACCCGGAAGCCGACTTCAGGAGTCGACATGCGCAACAAGCTGCTCTTCCTCACCGGTGTTGGTATCGGCTACGTGCTGGGCACCAAGGCCGGCCGCGAGCGGTACGAGCAGATCCGCCGCAGCGCCGCCAAGATCAAGGAAAACCCGACCGTCCAGGAGGCGGCCGGCGTCCTCCAGGCGCAGGCCGGTGGCCTGGTCAATACCGCCAAGGACGTCGCGAACGACAAGCTCGGTAACACGGCCATCGGCGCCAAGGTGAGCAACCTGCTCGGCTCGTCCACGGGTAGCTCCACCGGAACGCCGAGCACGATCAACGCGGGCCCCGCGACCGGCGCCCCGTCGGCCAACACGCCGCGTCCGGCCGGCTCGAACGGCGTCATCGACTAAGGCCTGCGCCTGGGCGGATCTCGCTGCGAGCGAGATCCGCAGGAGACGGCCTAGTTCACCCGCCCGCCGGGTCGAACCACGGACGAGGGCCCAGCCGCTACGGCTGGGCCCTCGTCGTGTTCTCGTGTCCGTGGCTAACTGGGGCCACGCCGGGTGCCCGGCCACGGCCGGGCCGCCGCCCGAAGCTCCGAGCGGCTCGCGCGCCGCGGCCGGTCGACCCGCTCATCGCGCGGCTCGGGCGCCACGGCCCGCTAGCTTCCGCTGGAGAACGCCGCGTCGAACGAGGCCGCCGGGGGCTCGATCGCCACCAGCTTCCGCACGAACGCCAGCGCGTCCGGCGCCCCGACCAGGCGGTCCATCCCGGCGTCCTCCCACTCGATGCTGATCGGCCCGGCGTACCCGATCGAGTTCAGCATCCGGAACACCGGCTCCCACGGCACGTCGCCGTGGCCGGTCGACACGAAGTCCCACCCGCGCCGCGGGTCACCCCACGGCAGGTGCGAGCCGAGCCGCCCGTTCCGCCCGTTGAACTGCTTCACCGACTCCTTGCAGTCGACGTGGTAGATCCGGTCCTTGAAGTCCCACAGGAACCCGACCGGGTCCAGGTCCTGCCAGACGAAGTGCGACGGGTCGAAGTTCAGCCCGAACGCCGGCCGGTTGTCGACGGCCTCCAGGGCCCGCACCGTCGACCAGTAGTCGTAGGCGATCTCCGACGGGTGCACCTCGTGGGCGAAGCGCACACCTTCGGCATCGAACACGTCCAGGATCGGGTTCCAGCGATCCGCGAAGTCCTGGTACCCGCGGTCGATCATCGACTCGGGCACCGGCGGGAACATCGCCACGGTGTGCCAGATCGAGGATCCGGTGAACCCGATGACCGTGTCGACGCCCAGTGCCCTGGCCGCCCGAGCCGTGTCCTTCAGCACCGCGGCGGCCCGCTGCCGCACTCCCTCGGGGTCTCCGTCGCCCCAGACCTCCGGGGAGAGCATGCCCTGATGCCGCTCGTCGATCGGGTGGTCGCACACCGCCTGCCCGGTCAGGTGGTTCGAGATCGCCCACACCTCGAGCCCGTACCGCTTCAAGATCTCCCGCCGGGAGGCGACGTACGACGGGTCGGAGACCGCCAGCCCCACGTCGAAATGGTCACCCCAGCACGCGATCTCCAGCCCGTCGTACCCCCACCCGGACGCGAGTTCGCACACCTTCTCGAACGGCAAGTCGGCCCACTGCCCCGTGAAGAGCGTTACTGGCCTCGGCATCGTCAGACCTCCACCCATCCAGAATTGGACTCCGCACTCGAGGAGACCGCCGCCAGCACCCGCTGCACCTGCAGCCCGTCGGCGAAGCTCGGCGAGGGGTCTGTGCCCTCGTCGAGAGCCACCAGGAAGTCGCGGAACTCGTGCGTGAACGTGTGCTCGTACCCCAGCGGGTGCCCCGGCGGCCACCACGCCTCCAGGTACGGGTGCGAGGCCTCGGTCACCAGCACCCGCCGGAAGCCGCCCTCCTCGTCCGGGTCGGAACCGTTGAAGAACTGCAGTTCGTTCATCCGCTCGAAGTCGAACCGGATCCCGCCGCCCGACCCGTAGAGCTCCAGCTGCATCGCGTTCTTCCGCCCGGTCGCGAACCGGGTCGCCTCGAAGGTCGCGATGCCGCCCTGTGCGAACCGACCGAAGAACACCGCCGCGTCGTCCACGGTGACGTCGCCGACGCCCGCGCCGCCCGCGGCCGCCGAGAGGCCGGAGCCACCCGAGAGCGGACGGGACTTGACGAACGTTTCGGTCATCCCGCTGACCCCGGACAGTACGTCGCCGACCACGAACTGCGCCGCGTCGACGATGTGCGCGGCGATGTCGCCCAGCGCTCCCGACCCGGCCCGCTCCTTCTGCATCCGCCAGGTCAGCGGCGCCGACGGGTCGACCAGCCAGTCTTGCTGGTAGGCCGCCCGCACGTGGTGCAGCGTGCCGATGCGGCCGTCAGCCACCAGGGCCCGGGCATAGGCGAGCGCCGGAACCCGCCGGTAGTTGAACGCCACCATCGAGCGGACGCCGCGGGCCGCGTCGTCCGCCGCCGCGGAAGCCATCGAGACGGCCTCCTCGACAGTGTTGGCGAGCGGCTTCTCGCAGATCACGTGCTTGCCTGCGGCGAGCGCGGCCACCGCGATCTCCGCGTGCGTGTCTCCCGGCGTGCAGATGTCGACGATCGCGACGTCGTCGCGCTCGATCAGCGCACGCCAGTCGGTCTCGGCCGCCGCCCACCCGTGCCGGTCGGCCGCCGCTTTGACCGCAACCGGATCCCGTCCGCCGATGGCCGCCAGCCGGACCCCGACCGGCAGGTCGAATACGTGGTTCACGGTGCGCCACGCCTGCGAGTGCACGGCGCCCATGAACGCGTACCCGACCATGCCGACGCCCAGCTCAGCCTTGCTCATCAAACCCCCTAGGACCGGAAGCCGGTGTTCATGTACTCATCGACGTTCTCCTTGGTCACGGTCGCCGAGGCCAGCGTGATGTGCGCCGGGACGTCGTTCTCGACCAGGTCGGAGAAGCCCTTCTTCTGGCCGATCAACCGGGCGATCGAGATCGCCGACGACGCCATGCTCGGGCTGTACGTCACGGTCGCCTTGAGCACGGAGTTGTCGGCCTTGATCGCCTCCATCGCGTCCAGCGAGCCGGCGCCGCCGACCATGAAGAACTCCTTGCGGTTGGCCTGCCGGATCGCCGCCAGCACGCCGAGGCCCTGGTCGTCGTCGTGGTTCCAGATCGCGTCGATCTTCGGCGCCGCCTGCAGCAAGTTCGAGGTGACCTGTTGCCCCGAGGCCACCGTGAACTCCGCCGCCACCCGGTTCGTCACCCGGAATCCGTAAGTGCCCAGCGCTTCCTTGAAGCCCCGGCTGCGATCCTGGGTGAGCGGCAGCGAGTCGATGCCGGCGATCTCGGCGATCACCGGGTTGGTCGTATTCGCCTGCTTCAACCGCGCTCCGATGTAGTGACCCGCAGAGACACCCATGCCGTAGTTGTCCCCACCGATCCACGTCCGGTACGCGAGCGGACTGGCAAAGATCCTGTCCAGGTTCACGACCGGAATCCCGGCATCCATCGCCTTCCGCGCCACGGCCGTGAGCTGCTTGCCGTCGTTCGGCAGCACGACGAGCACGTTGACCTTCTTGGTGATCAGCGTCTCGATCGCCGCGATCTGCGCCGCCACGTCGTTGGTGGGCTCCACCGGCTCGAACGTGACGTCCTCGAACGTCTTGGCCTGCGCCTCCGCGTTCTTGGCGATCGCGCCGATCCAGCCGTGGTCGGCCTGCGGCGCGGAGAACCCGATCGTCACCTGGGTGCCCTTGGCGGCGTTGTCACCGCCGACGGTCTTGGTGTTCGTCTCGTTGTTGTCGTCTCCCGAGTCGTTCGAGGTGCACCCGGCGACCAGCACGGTCGCTCCGACGGCGGCTCCCCCGAGCAGGAAGCGCCGGCGGCCGAGCCCGCTTTGCGGGCCGCTGATGACGTCACTCATGGTTCTCTCCTTTGAGATGAGCTAATTACGCGTGCGGGCGAACCACCGCAGGACGGTCAACTGCGGTGGGCCAACGGGATCTGGGGTCGAGCCGGCGTCGAGCGGGGACCGCTCGGGCCGACAGGGTTCGTCGAGTGACCAGCCGTCCGGGGGGCGTCCCGGCAACCGGGGTTGTTTTCGGGAACTCCGCCCCCACGTGCCCGTGGAGGGGCGAACCTTCGGGAACGCCGCCTCGACGGCGGCGCCCCCAGCGTTAGGTCGCGGCTCCGGACCGGCGACGCTGCAGCAGGACCGCGCCGATGATGATCAGGCCCTTCGCCAGGTTCTGAACCGGCGTGGACAGGTTGTTCAGGATGAACAGGTTCGTGATCAGCGTGAACACCAGCACGCCGAGGAACGTGCCGACCAGCGTGCCCCGGCCACCGGTGAGCAGCGTTCCGCCGATGATGACCGCGGCGATCGCGTCCAACTCGTAGCCCTGGCCGTTCGTGGACGATCCCGACGCGGTCTGCGCGGTGAGCATCACCGCGGCGAGGCCGCAGCAGAGCCCGGACACGCCGTAGAGGAGTGCGGTGTGCAGGCGGACGTTGATACCCGCCAGCCGCGCTGCCTCCGGGTTGCCGCCGACCGCGACCGTGCGGCGGCCGAACGTGGTCAGGTTCAACACGACCCAGCCGATCACGAACGTCCCGATCAACAGCCAGACCAGGTACGGGACGCCGAGCAGCGACCCGTCGGCGATCTGGTTGAACCCCTGCTGGGTGACGACCTGGGTTTGCAGGTTGGCGATGTACTGGGCCAGCCCGCGGGCGCCGATCAGCATGCCGAGCGTCACGATGAACGCGACCAGCCGTCCGTAGGCGATCAGTACGCCGTTGATCAAGCCGACGGTCAGCCCGACCAGCAGCGCGCAGAGCACCATGACGACCGGCCCGTACTCCTGGGTCGCCACGGTGGTGCACCAGACCGAGGCGAGCCCGACGATCGAGCCGACCGACAGGTCGATGCCCCCGCCGATGATCACGAACGTCATACCGACCGAGACCACGCCGATCACCGAGGCGTTGGTGAGGATCGTGCGGATGTTGCCGGTGTTCGAGAACGTCTCCGCGGTGACCAGGCCGACGATGCAGAGAATGATCAGCGCGACGAGCAGCCCGATGTTCCGGGTGGCGCCACCTTCGGACAGCGACGCCAGCCAGGTACGCAGCGGGCTGGCTTGGCCGTCCGGTTCAGCGGCGGCCGCCTCGACCCGGGTGTGTTCGTCGGCGGGTGGAACAGTGACCGTGGCCGAAGAGTCGGCCGACGGTCTGGGGGTGGGATCGGTCATGAGCGCCTCGCTCCAATGCGGTGGCGGAAATCGGCGTAGCGTTCGATAGCGGAGAACTGCGCACAGTGGGGATTGCGGGCCTGTGCGTACTCCGGTTCGGACGGTTGAAGATCAGCGGGAAGTGGTGACGCGCTCCCCGGCCATGACGAGGTCGAGGACCTGAGCTTCGGTGAGGTCGGACGCCGGCGCTTCGTGCACCACACGCCCCTCTCGCACGACCAGGACGCGGTCGGCGAGGCCGAGTACTTCGGGGACTTCGCTGGAGACCATGAGCACGCCGACGCCCTGGTCGGCGAGCGAGCGGATCAGCTGGTAGAGCTCGGCCCTGGCCCCGATGTCGACACCCCGGGTCGGCTCGTCCAGGAGCAACAAGCGGGTCTTGCCCAGCAGCCAGCGGCTCACGACCGCCTTCTGCTGGTTGCCGCCGGAGAGCGTACGCATGACGCGGCGCGGATCGGCCGGGCGGAGGTCCAGCGAACTGGTCACCGCACTGACCTCCGACCGCTCCAGCCCACGCCGGACGAAGCCGAGGCGGGCCAACCGCCGCAGCGACGCCAGCGAGACGTTGCGGTAGACCGGCTCGCCGAGCAGCAGCGCCTGACTCTTGCGCTCCTCCGGTGCGAGCCCCATCCCGGCGGCGACCGCGGCCTGCACGCTGCCCCGGCGCAGTGACTTGCCGTCCACTTCGACGGTGCCGATGGCGGGTTTCCGGGCGCCGTAGACGGTCTCCAGGATCTCCGAGCGGCCGGCACCGACCAGCCCGGCGAGCCCGACTATCTCGCCCGCCCGAACCTCGAACGAAACCCCTTCGAACTCTCCCGGCCGGCCGAGGTTCGCGACCCGCAACAGCGGCGCGGCGCCGCCCGGCGATCCAGCGGTGTCGGCTGCGGCGGGGCGAGGCACGGCGGTGTCGTCGCCGACCCGATCCGGGGAGAGGGCCACGGTGGGGGTCTCGCCGCCGGGTGACGCGGCCGAAGCCTCGGCGGCGCCGGCGCGCGCCGCGTCCGCGTCGGTCGTGCGGTCGGCCCGCTCGGCGCGCCGGGCCGGGAAGACGTACTCGACGTTGCGGCCGGTCATCAGCGTGACGACCTCGTTCGTCGGCGTGGTCCGGGCCGGCAGGTTGACCGCGACGGTCCGGCCGTCCTTGAGGATCGTGACCCGATCGCCGATGTCCCGGATCTCGGCCAGCCGGTGCGAGATGTAGATGACCGCGACACCGGCGGAGGTCAGGTCCCGGATCACCCGGAACAGGTTCTCCACCTCGTCGTGGGCGAGCACCGCGGACGGCTCGTCCATGATGATCAGCCGCGCCTCGTGCGAGAGCGCACGGGCCATGCTGACGATCTGCTTGCCTGCGGCGGGCAGCCGACCGACTTCGCGCCCGACCGGAATCTCCGCGTGGCCGAGCCGGGCGAGCAGCTCCTTGGCGCGGCGACGCGCCACACCCCGGCTGGTGAAGCCGAGCCGGCGGGGCTCGTGCCCGAGGAACACGTTCTCCGCGACCGTGAGGTCGTTGACCAGGTCCAGCTCCTGGTAGATCGTCGCGAGCCCGGCCCGCAACGCGGCGGTCGGTTTGGTGAACCGGACCTGCTCACCGAGCCACTCGATCGTTCCCTCGTCCGGCTGGTGCGCGCCGGAGAGCACCTTGATCAGCGTGGATTTCCCGGCGCCGTTCTGCCCGAGCAGGCAGTGCACTTCACCGGGCAGAACGGTCAGGTCGACGCCGTCCAGCGCCCGGACGCCCGGGAAGGTCTTGACGACCCCGGTGAGTCGGAGCAATGGCTGCGCCGCCGAGTCCCCCGCCGCGCCGGTGGTGCCCGCGCCGGTCACGTCCGACACGCTGCCCGGGCCGGGCGTGCTGCCCGGGTCCGTCCCGGCGCTCATCGGGTCACCGGTCCGTACGCGAGTTCGCTGACCAGCGCGGTGGCTCCGGCCACCCCGGCGCGCGATCCGAGTTCGGACAGCACCACCGGAAGGTTGCGGGTCGCCAGCGGTAGCGACCGCCGATAGATCACCGACCGCACCTCGGCGAGCAGCAGGTGCCCGAGCCCCGCCAGCCCGCCGCCGATCACGATCATCGACGGGTTGAAGAAGCTCACCAGGCTGGCCAGGACACCGCCGAGTCGGCGGCCACCGTCCCGGATCAGGCCGATGCACACCGGGTCGCCCTCGACGGCGCCTGCCCCCACGTCGGCTGCGGTGACCGTGCCGTGGGTGCGGAGACGTTCGGCCAGCGACGGCGAGGTGTCGTTCCGGGCCGCGGCCAGCGCGTCGCGCGCCAGCGCGGCACCGCCGAACACCGCTTCCAGACAGCCGGCGTTGCCGCAGGCGCACACCGGGCCGTGCGGGTCGACCTGGATGTGGCCGATGTCGCCGGCGCAGCCGTCGACACCCCGGTACACCTGGCCGCGGACCACGATGCCGCAGCCGATGCCGGTGCCCACCTTGACGAAGAGCAGGTCGTCGACGGAGCGGGCCACTCCGCCGCGGCGCTCACCGACCACCATGATGTTGACGTCGTTGTCGACGACGACCGGGCAGCCGTGCCGCCCGGCCAGCTCCTCACGGACCGGGTAGCGATCCCAGCCCGGCATGATCGGCGGCGACACCGGGACACCGTCCCGGAAGCTCACCGGCCCCGGAACGCCGAGCCCGATGCCCGCGAGCCGGGTGAGGTGACCGTCGGCGCGCAGCTTGGCGACCAGGTCGTCGATCCGATCGAGGACGGCTTCCGGGCCCCGCCGGATGTCGATCTCCTCCTCCACCGACGCGACCGGTTCCAGCGACGCGTCGGTGACCTCCAGGGTCACCGACGTCACGCCGAGGTCGACGCCGACGAACCGCAGCTCGGGGTCGAGCTCGACCATCGTGGAGCGGCGACCACCCCTGGACGCGGCGGGTCCACCGTCGCGGGCGAGGCCGAGCTCGGTGAGCCGGCTCAGCTCGGCGGCCAGCCGCGCTCGCGGGAGTTCGAGCCGGTCGCCGAGCTCGGCCCGTGAGACGGGCCCCTCGTCACGAAGGGTCAGGAGTATTTGGGACTGGGCGGAGTTGTCCGGCCTGGGCCGAGGCGTCATGAGGCGGCCTTCCCGAGCTTCCAGCACGCTGCCGAGTGGGGGTTTCTCGGTGGCGCGCGTCACAAGGCGTGGGGAGACCGTAGGGCGGCACAGCGGCCCCTGTCCAGACTCTTTTGTATTACGACCGCCTAACTTTTGTTCGGCTGAGTCGAAAGTTCGACCACTGCGGTACGGAACTGGGCGTAGCGGTCACGAGCTGCGGAGTAGTCGGCCGGGTTGGTCTCCGGTGCTCGCTGTGCCGCGACGGGCCACTGCGGAGGCTCGGCCGCACCCGAGAGCGCCCACGCGGCCTGCCGGGCCGCACCCAGCGCCACGTACTCCCCCGGCGCCGGGACCTCGACCGGAACGCCGAGGATGCCCGACGCGACCGCGCGCACCGCCGGCGAGAGCGCCGCACCGCCGATCAGCAGCGCGCGACGCACCGGGACACCGTGCTGGCGGACGGCGTCCAGGCCGTCGGCGAGACCGAGCAGCATGCCCTCCACGGCGGCCCGGGCCAGGTGCTCGGGACGGGCGTTCGCGCGGGTCAGGCCGGTGAGCCGACCGGTCTCGTCCGGGAGATCGGGCGTGCGCTCGCCGTCCAGATAGGGCAACAGCGTGAGCCCGGCGGCACCGGGCGTGCTGGCGAGCGCCAACTCCGACAACCGGTCGAGATCGACGCCGAGCAGGTCGGCGGCGGCGGTCAGCACCCGGGCCGCGTTGAGCGTGCACACCAGCGGCAGGAACCGGCCCGTCGCGTCGGCGAACCCGGCGACGAAGCCGCTCGGGTCGGTGGTGGGCCCCTCGGCGACCGCGAACACCGTGCCGCTGGTACCGAGCGAGACGACGACGTCGCCGGGCCCGGCGCCCAGTCCCAAGGCGGCGGCCATGTTGTCGCCGGTGCCCGCGGCGAGCGCGATGCCGTCCGCGGTGTGGCCGACGATCGCGTCGGGCTTCTTGACCTCGGGCACGCCCACGTCCCGCCCGAACGCCCGTCGCAGCAGGTCGAGGCGGTACTCGCCGGTCGCTCCTGACCAGTAGCCGGTGCCGGACGCGTCGCCGCGGTCGGTGGTCGGGTCGGCGTTGGTCGACAGCTTCCAGGTGAGCCAGTCGTGCGGGAGCACCACCCGCTCGGTGCGGGCGGCCGCGGCCGGTTCGTTCGTGGCGAGCCAGCGGAGCTTGGTGATCGTGAAGCTGGCCACCGGCACCACCCCGACCGCGTCCGCCCAGGCCTGCCGACCGCCGAGCTCGTCGATCAGCTCGGCGGCGGCGCCGGCCGACCGGGTGTCGTTCCAGAGCAGCGCTGGGCGGACCACCTCACCGTCGGCGTCGAGCGTCACCATGCCGTGCTGCTGGCCGCCGACGGCCAGCGCCTCCACACCGTCCAGCAATCCGTCGGACGCGCTGCGCAGCGCGTCCCACCAGATCGTGGGGTCGACCTCGGTCGCATCGGGGTGCGGTGCCCGCCCTTGCCGGACCACCGCCCCGGTCTCGGAGTCACAGATCAGGACCTTGGTGGATTGCGTCGAGCAGTCGACGCCCGCGACGAGTGCCATGGCTTTTCCTACCTCGTGACGCCGCCCCGCACCACCGCGGTGAGGCGGGCTCCCATCCTGCGGGCGGCCTCTTCGAGACGGTTCGGGGGATGTGCGGCATAACCGATCACCAGACCGGGCCGCCCGGGCTTCATCCGGTGCCAGGACAGCGGGTGCACCCGCACGCCCACCACGGCGGCCTCGTCGGCGAGGACCGTGTCGGGGACGTCGCCGGGCAGGGTGATCAGCAGGTGCAGGCCGGCCGCGACCCCCTCCACCCGGGCATCGGGGAGGTGCTCGTGGAGCGCGGTGAGCAACGCGTCCCGGCGGCGACGCTGACGGACCCGGACCCGTCGCAGGTGGCGCTCGTACTCGCCGCTGGTCAGGAGCTCGGCCAGAACCAACTGGGACAACGCCGGATTGCCGAGGTCCACGGAGTGCTTGGCGGCGAGCAGGTCGTCCCGCAACGCGCGCGGCGGGATCATCCACCCCAGCCGCATGCCCGGCGCGAGCGTCTTGGACGTACTGCCCATGTAGACGACGCGGTCCGGTGCCGACGCCTGCACTGCGGCCACCGGCGCGCGGTCGTAGCGGTGCTCGGCGTCGTAGTCGTCTTCGAGGACCAGCCCGCCCCAGGCGAGCAGCTCGCGGCGCCGCTGTGGGCCGAGGACGACTCCGGTCGGGAACTGGTGCGCGGGCGTGAGCAGCACGGCCGGCAGGCCGCTGGCGACCAGCGCGTCCACGCGGAGCCCGTCGCCGTCCACCGGAACCGGCTGCGGACGCAGGCCCCAGCTGGTCAGCTGGTCGCGGGCGCCCCGGGAGCCCGGGTCCTCGATCCCGACGTCGCGCCCCTCGCCGAACACGCGGGCGACCAGCGCGAGCGCCTGGGCCACCCCGGCCACCACCAGGACGTCGTCCGGCTCGGCGCGAGTGCCCCGGGTGCGGGCCAGCCACGCGGCCAGCTCGGTCCGCAGCGCGAGCGTGCCGCGCGGGTCGCCGTAACCGAGGTCGGCGCTGGTCATCGTGGCCAGGACCGTGCGCTCAGCACGGAGCCAGGCCGCGCGGGGGAACGCGGCGAGGTCGGGGCGGCCGGGCGAGAGGTCGAACTCGATCCCGGCCGCGGGGCCCAACGGCAGCCGAAACCCCGGCGGATTCGACGCCCACCCGGGCGCGTGGCTCCCCGCCGCCGAGTGCCCCGCCGCGGCGCCGTCCGCCGCACCCTGGGCAGGTGGCACGCGCACCCGCGGCGCGCGGTCTTCCCCCGGCGTCCGGCCCGTAGGCGCGACGCGCTCCCGAGTATCGCCACCGAGCCCGGACACCGGCGCCAACAGGTTCGTGACGACGGTGCCCACGCCGGTGCGGCCCTGCGCGAGCCCTTCGTCGACGAGGCGCTGATACGCCTCGACCACCACGCCCCGCGAGATGCCCAGATCCGCGGCGAGCATCCGGGTCGGCGGTAGCCGCGTACCGGCTGCGAGGCGCCCGTCGGCGACGGCCGCACGCACCGCGTCCACCAGCCAGGTCGTCAGGCCCTTGGCCGGCGCCGACGCCGCTCGCAGCTGGAGAAAATCCGCACCGGCCGACATTGGTCCACTCCTTCGCGCGTCCAGTGGTCCTTCAACCGAACCACGAGGGTCGCCGAGCATGGCTGCATGGTCAACTCGGTACTCACCCCACCGCGCGTCGGGCCCCGCTTGCCCGCAGGTGGAGTCGCCGCGGCATCCGGCGCCACCGGCATGGTCTTCGTCGGGGGCAGTGTCGCGGTGTCGTCGCTGCTCGTCAGCAGCCCGCTCTTCACCGTTCAGGCGGTGCGCTACGGCCTGGCGTGCGTGCTGCTCGTCGTGTTCGCGAAACTCACCCGGCGGCACATCCACGCCCCGCGAGGGGTGGAGTGGCTCTGGCTCAGTGGGATCGCGGTGCCCGGGTTGGTGGTGTTCAACATCGCGCTGGTGTACGGGTCGAAGCACGCCGAGCCCGCGGTGCTCGGCGTCGCGGTGGCGAGCGTGCCGGTGGTGATGGCGGCGGTGGGGCCGCTGCTGGAAGGTGCCCGTCCCACGGTCCGGGCGCTGGTCGCGGCGCTGGTGGTCACCGCGGGGGCGGCGCTGGTCGAAGGGCTCGGGCGCAGCGACGCGATGGGCTTGATGTGGGCGGTCGTGGTGTTCGCGTGCGAGGCCGGCTTCACGCTGCTGGCGATCCCGGTGCTGCGACGGCACAAGCCGTGGGGCGTCTCGGTGCACACGACGTGGATGGCGGCGCTGATGTTCCTGGCGATCGGGATCGTGCGGGAAGGTCCGACCGCCGTCCTCCGCCTGGGCCGGACCGAACTGGTGGCGATCGTCTACCTGTCGGTCGCGGTGACCGCGGTGGCGTTCGTCCTCTGGTACACCTGCGTGACCCGTTTGGGGTCCGGGCGCGCCGGGCTGCTCACCGGCGTTGCACCGGTGGCGGCAGCGCTGAGCGGCGTGGCGCTCGGCCAGCCGGTCCCCGGCGTCCTGGTCTGGGTGGGCATCGCCGTGGTCGGGTGCGGCCTCGCGCTCGGCCTTCCGTCCCGCTCCGGTCCCGCCCGGCCCACCGTGCCCGGGCGTGCTCCTACCGCGCTGCACGAAGCGGCAGTCTGAGCCGCCCCGATCGTCAGGCGGGCGGGGCGATGCCGTCGAGAAGTCGGTCCAGGCCCCAGCGGAACTGCTCGGTGGAGACGTATTCGGCCACGACCGGCGCCGCGGCCGCGGTCCGCGGGAAATGCTCCGTGGGCGCGGCGGCGAACGCGTCCCGGCGCGCCGCGATCCGTTCGGCTTCCGGCGGCAGCGGGCCCGCGCCGGGATGCTCCGCGGTTTCCAGCGCGACCGCACCCAGCACGTACACGATGACCAGATAGGACGCTCGAGCCGCGACGTCCGGCGCTAGGCCGGCCTCCGCCAGGACGTCGAGCAGGTGTTCGCCGAGCGCGAGCGCCTCGGGTCCGTCCATCGGCCCGCCGAGCAGCAGCGGAACCACCGCCGGATGCGCGCTCAGCCGCGCCCGCACCTCGAGCGCGAGGCCGTGGATCCGCTCCCGCCACGGCAGCCCCGACGCGGTGAGTGCCCGATGGTCGACCGCGCCGAGAATCCGGTCGACGAGCGCCCGCTGTACGGCGGCCTTGTCGGGGAAGTACGTGTACACCGCGTTCGGAGCCACTCCGACCGCCGCGGCGATGCGCCGGACCGAGGCCGCTTCCAGCCCGCCCTCGTCGAGCAGCGCGAGCGCCGCGTCCAGGATCGCGTCCTCGCTCAACACCCGCCGCGGACCGGGGCGTCCGATCATCGCACCTCCCTTGACGTAACCCTGCACACCGTACATCATCTGTACGCCGTACAAATTGTACGCCGTACAGAATCGAGGGATCATGAGCCGTCGCCTCACCGGTGCGCTGTTCGTCGTCGGCGCGGTGGCGTTCGCCATCGCCGCGACCGTCCTGTCGTCGACCTTCGAGTGGCCCGACATCCTGCGGGAACCGGCCTCCGTCGTGCTGCCGGCGTTCACCGACGGCGGGAACGGGCTGATCTGGACGTGGTTCACCACCGCGTGGACGTACGCGATCCTGCTCGTCCCGGTGCTGTTGTTGCCGGGTGCACTGGCTCGGTCCGCGCACCCTGCCTTACGAGCGGCGACGTGGATCGGCGCGGCGTCCGTGCTGCTCTCGCTGGTCGGTTTCCTGCGGTGGGTCGTCGTCGTGCCGCCGCTGGCGCGTGCCTACGAAAACGGCGACGCGACGATGCGCGCCGCCGTCGAGGCGGCCTGGATCGCCCAGCACCAGTTCGGCGGAGCGCTGCTCGGCGAGCACCTGGGGCAGTTACTGGCGATCGGATGGTCGGCGACCGTGAGCGTCGTCGTGCTCCGCTCCGGGCTGCTACCGGCGGTGCTGGGGTGGTTCGGACTGCTCGCGAGCGGGCTTTACCTGCTCAACCAGGGCGACGTCCTGGCGACCGCGGTGCCGGACTTCCCGGTCTGGGACGCCGCCGGATTCGTCGGCAGCACCGCCTGGGGTGCGTGGGTCGCAGCCCTGGGCGTCACGCTGCTGGTCCGTCGCCCCAACTCACCCGAGCCTCGGTGAGGAGTCCTTCGGCCTCGGCGCGGGCCGCGGGCACCTCGCGATCGGACGGATCGTCGAAACGGAGATGCCACGTCAGGCCGTCCCGGCCCGGCACCCGGCGAGCCACCACCCGCACTCCCCCGCCGGTGCTCAGCCGGTGGTGCTCGGTGTACGCGACGCTCTTGGTCACCCGCGTCCGCACCTCGGCCGGGAGATCACGCGGCTCGACGAGTCGCAGCCGACGCTCCGGACCGTCGGTGACCACGCCCGGCTCGATCTCGACCCCGGTCGTGACGACGAGCGCCCCGTCACGCCAGACCGCCTTGTGGATCTCCGACCAGCCGAGCCGGTGCCACTCCGTGCCGTCGGGGCCGGTTACCCCCTCGGCGCCCTTCTTCGGCGGCAACCACAGCGCCCGGATGCTGGCCACCGCGACCGCCTCCGCGGTGGTGGCCCACGCGACCACCCGGTCGTGCGGCTCCAGCGGCGGCGTCGCCGGTGGGGCGTCCCGTCGCAGGAACCGGTCGAGCACTGTCTTCGGATTCAGCACGGAACTACAGGCCTCCGATCGCCTGTTCGCGCAAGCCGCGGGCGTACTGCTCCAGCGCCACCAGCTCGCCGAACAACCGGCTGTACTCGTCCGCCGACTCCACCGGGTTGAGCCGCTGCAACTTGGATTTCACCGCGACGATGCGCCGCACGGTCGCCAGTTCCTGCACCCGGTTCAGCTGTGCGGCGACGTACCTCGGGTCGAGCTCGCCGTCGTTGTAGAGGCGCTCGACCGCCAGCTCCGGGATGAGCGCCTTCCCCACCGCGTCGTCGCAGGAGGACACCAGCGTCTGCACCCACTCCGGGCCGGACGTACCCGCCACGGCGCCCCCGGCGGCGCTCACCGCACGCCGGACCGCCCGGAACGCCGGGTGGGTGTACGCGTCCTCGCCGACCGCGTCGAACAGCGGACCGGCCAGTACTGGCTCCTGCACCGCGAGCTTGAGAGCTTCTCGCTCGACGAGCAGCGCGCGGTCGTGCGGGTCGGGCCGTCCCCCCGCCGGGCTCACCGGCTCGGACGCCTCCGCCTCGGGCGCCCCACCTTGGCGCGGCGCCCGTCCGTTCGGCGCGGCGGCCGGCCGGCCGCCCTGCGCACCCCGACCGCCCTGCGCACCCCGACCGCCCGGCGCGCCCTTGCCTGCGGCGCCCGCGGCCTCGTTCACGGCCTTGAGCACCGGCTCCAGGTCCATGCCCAGGTCACCGGCGAGCTTGCGGGCGTACTCCGGCCGCATCGCCCGGTCTTTGATCCGGGCGACCAATGGTGCGGCGGCCCTCAACGCGGCCACGCGCCCTTCGACGGTGTCCAGGTCGTAGCGCGCGAGCAGCGTCCGCAGCACGAACGCGACCAGCGGCTCCCGGCGGGCCACCAGATCGCGGACCGCGGAGTCTCCGTGGGCGAGCCGCAGGTCGCACGGGTCCATGTTCTGCGGCGAGACCGCGATGAACGTCTGCGCGACGAACCGCTGGTCGTCCTCGAACGCCCGCACCGCGGCTTTCTGCCCGGCGGCGTCGCCGTCGAAGGTGAAGATGACCTCGCCGCGGAACTCGTCCTGGTCCATCAGCAGGCGCCGGAGCACCTGGATGTGGTCGGCCCCGAACGCGGTGCCGCAGGTGGCGACCGCGGTGACGACCCCGGCCAGGTGGCAGGCCATCACGTCGGTGTACCCCTCGACGACGACGGCCCGCTGCTGCTTGGCGATGTCTTTCTTCGCGGCCGCGACCCCGTACAGGACGTGCGACTTCTTGTAGATCGGCGACTCGGGCGTGTTGAGGTACTTCGGGCCGTCGTCGCCCTCCAGCAGCCGGCGGGCACCGAACCCGATCACCTCGCCGCCGAGGTCGCGGATCGGCCAGACCAGCCGTCCGCGGAACCGGTCGATCAGCGAGCCGGAGCGCGCCGTCTTCGAGATGCCGCCGGCGACCAGTTCTTCGTTGGTGAACCCGCGCCCCCGCAGGTGCTTGGTGAGGATGTCCCACCCGGTGGGCGCGAAGCCGCAGTCGAACCGGGTGGCAGCGTCCGGCCCGAAGCCGCGGGCGGCCAGGAACTCGCGGGCGGGCAGCGCCTCACGGCTGCCGAGTTGCTCGACGTAGAACTCCGCGGCGGCGGTGTGCGCCGCGATCAGCCGCTGGCGCTGGCCGGTGTTGCGCACCGGCGCCGGACCGGCCTCGGTGTAGGTGAGCTGGACGCCGACCCGCGCCGCCAACCGCTCGACGGCCTCGCTGAAGTTCAGCATCTCCGTCTTCATGACGAAGCTGAGGATGTCGCCACCTTCAGCGCAGCCGTAACAGTTTCCCGTGAGGATATTGTCCTCGAGAACGAAAGCATGGCCATCGTCGACGACCGCACAGAACACCTCCTCGACGCGGTCAGTCGGTTCGACCGACTCAACCACCCAACCGCGCCGCGAATACGCCTTCCGCGCGGCGCGGTAACGGTCGCGGTGTTCGTCGATCAGGAAGAAGCTCTCAGTGAGGTCGTCGCTGACGATGTGTACCCGGTAGAGATCGGTCGGCTCACCCGTCTTGTAGCCCTCACGCGACTGCGACGTAATGCCGTACGTGGCGATGCCGAGGCGCGTGCAGACCGTACGAACGAATTCGAGATTCTCACGGCGCGCCGAATGAAGCACCACGCTGCCGTCCGCCGCGACGTGACCATCTGCCGCGAGGTACCCCGCCAGCCAGCCGTACAGGTACGGCACGGACTCGTCGAGATCGGGAAGCCCCTTGAAGAACTTGGGTAGGTGGTGCACCAACACCGAATCAGGGCGGCCGCTGACCTGACTGGTGAAGCTGTGCGGGAACCACTTGCGGAGTTGAGCGTCCTTCTCGCCGACCAAGAGAGCCATCGAGCCGGTCCCGCTCAGCGTTCCGTCACCGAACGTGATCCCATGTGCGATACCGAAGGGCGAGGGAGTTGTGTTTTGAACCCGCGAACGCGGATAGGTGTACGAGAGCCGCTGGCCAGGCCGTAGCTCACTCGTCACCGTCTCCCGGCGCCCTTGCAGCTTCACGCCGGACCGGACGAACCACCGATGCTCCGCTGTCGCGAACAGCTCCTTCCGGCGACCGTTTCGCTGCACCACCACGCGCATCAACGGCTGGACACCGAACGAGTAGAACGGCGCCTCCTGCCAGTCCGCCCGCGCATTGAGGATGCGGTGGGTTCCGCCCGCCAACTCACGGATCGGCCGTGGGCCGTCCCAGGTCAGCACCTCGGTCTCGCCAGCCAGGCAGTAGTAGACGCCCTTGGCCGGGTTGACGTTGAACGACGGCGTCTTCTCGTCGTGGAACGGGCACAGGCCTTTGAACGTGCCGCCGCCCGCCGGACGGAGTGTCACGCGTTCGCCGATGACGTCGACGATCGCCGACCGTTCGCGCACCAGCGCGATGTCGCTGTCCCTGATCCGCCCCGCCACGGCGTTGAGTTTAGGCTGCCCCGCCGACAATCGGCGGCGCGGTCGATGGCAGGATTCTTGCGATCATGGGCAAACCTGCCACTCGACGGAGAAGGCGCACGCACGGCATGCTCTGCCCCATGAGTATCGACGTTCACGAATTGCTGGTCTTCCCTGGTCCGGACGGTCAGGCCGGTAATCCGCTCGGCGTGATCCTGGACGGTGCGCGGGTGCCCGACGCCGACCGCCAGCGGGTCGCCGCCCAGCTCGGCTACTCCGAGACGGTGTTCGTCGACGACGCCACCACCGGCGCGATTCGGATCTTCACGCCCTCGACCGAACTGCCGTTCGCCGGCCACCCGACGGTCGGCACCGCCTGGTTGCTGGCCCGGGAAGGAAAGCCGGTCGAGGCGCTCCGCCCGCCGGCCGGCACCGTGCCGGTGCGGTACGAGGCCGAACTGACCTGGATCACCGGCCGCCCGGAGTGGGCCCCCGACTTCGACTTCCAGCAGCTCGGAAGTGCCACCGAGGTCGAGAGCCACCCGCAGCCCGCCGACGGCCGCACCTACGTCTGGGCCTGGATCGACGAGGCCGCGGGCGTCCTCCGCTCGCGGTGCTTCCCGGTGAGCCTGGGGATCGCCGAGGACGAGGCCACCGGCGCCGCCGCGGTGGCGCTCGTCGGCAAGCTCGGACGGCGCGTGCAGATCCACCAGGGGGTCGGTTCGGTGCTGGTCGCCGGACCGACCGGCGACGGCGCGGTGGAGCTCGGCGGCCGGGTGTCGGCCGTCCGCACGTTCGCGCTGGACGGAGCCGCGCGGTGACCGCGCCCCGGGTGTTACGCGGGCTGGTGACCCGCGTCCCGGCCGCGGACCCGGAGAGCGCGGTGGCGCGCCTGAGTGAACGGTTCCGCTTCGAGACCGATTGTGCGGACGTCGCGAGCGACCTGGCGCACGGCGTCGCGGGTTTCGTCGTGGTGGACGCCCGGTCGCCGGAGAAGTACGCGGCCGGGCACGTCCCGGGATCGGTGAACCTGCCCACCCGGACGATCACCGAGCAGAGCACCGCCGGGCTCGATCGAGAGCTGGTCTACGTCACGTACTGCGACGGGCCGCACTGCAACGGGTCGACGCGATCGGCGTTGCGCCTCGCGGAGCTCGGGTTCCGCGTGAAGGAGATGCTCGGCGGCTTCCACTTCTGGCAAATCGACGGGCACCCCGTCGAATACTGATCCGGAACGCGGTAGCGGCGGAACAGCGCCGCCGCTACCGCACCGCATCATTCGTTCCGGACGATGTGTGCTCGCGGTCAGGTCGGTAGTTCTGGAACATGCCGATAGCTGACGTGACGGAGCCGCAGATATCCACTGGCTTCGCTGACCGGACCGACTTCGACAACCCGAACCACTGATGGGTGAAGCCATCGGAGGATCGCTGCCGCTCGCGGTCGGGATCGCGCTCAGCCCGCTTCCGATCATCGCGGTCGTGCTGATGCTCACCAGTCGCCAGGCGAAGGTGAACGGCCCGGCCTTCCTCGTGGGCTGGCTGCTCGGCCTGGGGATCGTCGGCGCCCTCGTCCTGAGCCTCGCCGGATCGGGCGGGGCCAGCGACGGCGGCGCTCCGGCCACCTGGGTGAGCTGGGTCAAGATCGTCCTCGGCGTCCTGCTGCTCCTGGTCGCACTGCGTCAGTTCCGGGGCAGGCCGCACGGCGACGAGGAAGCGCAGATGCCCGAGTGGATGGCGAGCATCGACAAGACCAGTCCGCTCGCCGCGCTCGGGCTGGCCGCGGTCCTGGCCGGCGCGAATCCCAAGAACCTCCTGCTGGCCGTGGGCGGCGGCGCCGCGATCGCCCAGACCGGGATCACGGGCGCGCAGCAAGCCACCGCCTACCTGGTCTTCGCGCTCATCGGGACGCTCGGCGTCGGCGCTCCGGTCGTCCTCTACTTCGCTCTGGGCCGGCGCTCGGAGCGGATGCTCGCGTCGCTGAAGGACTGGATGGGCGCCCACAACGCGGTCATCATGTCGGTCCTGTGCCTGGTGATCGGGGCCAAGCTCATCGGCGACGCGATCGGGGCGCTCAGCGGGTGAGGACGGCTGCTCCGGGCGGTGGTTCCGCTGGTCCGGCGGTGCCGGCCCCGGGGGCACTGACGAGGACGCGAGGGCACCTGCCCGCGCCACGACGGCGGAGCGGGACGTCGTGCGGCCGGCCGACCGGGCGCCGGATCCGGAAGCAACCGACGCCCGCCCGGCAGGCGTAGATCTAGAAGCCGACCACCGGATGGGGGACGTAAGGCTTCCCGAGTGTCTCGAGTTCCTCGGCGGTGAGGTCGATCTCGACCGCCGCCACCGCATCGTGGAGATGCGACAGCTTGCTCGCACCGACGATCGGCGCGGTCACCCCCGGCCGGTGCAACAGCCAGGCGAGCGCGATCTGCGCACGCGGGACGCCGCGCTCGGCGGCGATCCGGGCGACCGCGTCGATCACCGCGCGGTCGGCCTCCTCGGTGGCGTCGTAGAGCGAGCGGCCGAAGCGGTCGTTCGCGCTGCGGGCGGTGGTGACCTCGGGGTCGCGGGTGAGGCGGCCACGGGCCAGCGGCGACCACGGGATGACGCCGATGCCCGCGTCGAGGCAGAGCGGCAGCATCTCCCGCTCCTCCTCGCGGTTGAGCAGGTTGTAGTGGTTCTGCATGCTCACGAACTTCGTCCAGCCGTGTCGCTCGGCGGTGTGCAGGTACTTCGCGAACTGCCACGCCCACATCGAGCTGGCACCGAGGTAGCGGGCCTTGCCGGCCTTCACGACGTCGTGGAGCGCTTCGACGGTCTCCTCGATCGGCGTGTGCGGATCGAACCGGTGGATCTGGTAGAGGTCGACGTAGTCGGTGCCGAGGCGGCGCAGGCTGTGGTCGATCTGGGCGAAGATGGCTTTGCGGGAGAGTCCGGCGCCGTTCGGACCCTCGTGCATCCGACCGTGCACCTTCGTGGCGAGAACGACCTCGTCGCGGTTTGCGAAGTCGCGGAGCGCGCGGCCGACGATCTCCTCGCTGCTGCCGTCCGAATAGACGTTCGCGGTGTCGAAGAAGTTCGCGCCGCTCTCGAGCGCCTTACGGATGAACGGACGGCTCTCGTCCTCGGGCAGGGTCCAGGTGTGGTTGCCGCGGTTCGGATCGCCGTAGGTCATGCAGCCGAGGCAGATCCGGGAGACTTCCAGGCCGGTGTGTCCCAGTCGGGCGTATTTCATGGGGCGATCTTCCCTCGGCTCGGGCGGTCAGGCTCCCGTGAGGCGGTCGTGCCAGGCGACCGCCGCCGGGTCGGTCAGGCTCGCCACCTGATCGATGACGACGCGGAGCCGCGCGGCGTCGTCGGGTGCGCTTCTCCACAGCGGGGCGAACACCGGGTCGAGCTCGTCCGGAGCCTTCCGCAGCAACGCCTCGACCAGCGTCACCAGGATCTCCCGCTGCCACTCGTAGCGGGCGTCCGCACCCGGGCGGTTCATGACGTAGCGCAGCGCCAGCCCTTTGAGCAGGGCGCACTCGGCGCGGATCGTTCTGGGGACGATGAGGTCCGCCGCGTAACCGCGCAGAGGCTCCGGCCCGGCCTTTTCCCGGGTGGCGCGCACCGCCACGGCGGACAATCGGCCGACCAGCGCGCTGGTCACGTGCTTGAGCCGGGACTGGGCGAGGTAGCTCCCGTCGTACCCGGCGAGCCCGTTGACGACCGGCTCGGCGAGCAGTTCGTCCAGGACGGTCTGCAGGTCGCTCGGGCTCTCGGGTGAGTAGGCGCGCGCGACGTCGGCGCAGAGCGCGAGCCGCTCGTCCGGGTCGGCGAGCAGCTCGATCCGGACGTGCCCGGCGTGCACACCGTCCTCCAGGTCGTGCACGGAGTAGGCGACGTCGTCGGCCCAGTCCATGATCTGCGCCTCGAGGCACCGTTTGTCCTGCGGCGCGTCGTCTCGGTACCAGTGGAAAACCGGGAGGTCGTCGCGGTAGACGCCGAACTTGCGGGTGCCGGGTTTGCGCTCCCACGGGTACTTGGTGATCGCGTCGAGCGTGGCGCGGGTGAGGTTCAGCCCGGCGCCGGGGACCTTGGCCTCCAGGCGGCTCACCACCCGCAACGTCTGAGCGTTGCCCTCGAAACCGCCGGCGGCTCGTGCGACCTCGTCGAGCGCGTCCTCGCCGTTGTGACCGAACGGCGGGTGCCCGAGGTCGTGCGCGAGGCCCGCGGTGTCGACGACGTCCGGGTCGGCGCCGAGCGCGACGCCCATCTCGCGGGCGATCTGCGCGACCTCCAGCGAGTGCGTGAGCCGGGTGCGGAGGAAGTCGTCCTGGCCTCCGGTGATCACCTGGGTCTTCGCCGCCAGCCGCCGGAAGCCCGCGGAGTGCAGGACGCGGGCCCGGTCGCGTTGGAACGGGGTCCGGCCGGTGCCGGGGTCCTTCGCCGGCTCGGCGACCCGGCGCTGTGCGCCCCGTGTACCCCAGGCGTCGTCGTCCATCACGACGCAGCGTAACTCGCTCCGGGTGGGGCAGCCCTCGCCCGGCGCGCGCCGCGGCCGCCCGTGCTCGGGGCGCCCTGCCTCACGCGCTGTGGGCGGGGATGGTTGGCGTGCTTCCCGGGTGGCGCGGACCGCTACCAGACCGCGCGGGCTGACCCGGACACGAGCACCGACCACACCCCCTGCCGGACCTCCCACGACCGCCGACGCACCTCGTCGCTCACCTCGCCGTCGGTGTTCACCCGGAACGGCTCGGCGCCGTCCGCCACCAACAGCGACACGTGCCGGCCGCGGTGTACCCGCACGTCTTCTCGCCTGATGTGGACGCCGTCCCGCAGCGCCATCCCGTACGCGTACCGGTTCCGCGGACCGTGTACCGCGGCCACCACCACGTCCAGCAGCCCGTCGTCCGGCTCGGCGTTCGGGGCCAGCGGTGTGCCCCCACCGATCGACCGCCCGTTGCTCACCCCCAGCATGAGGATCGGCCGGCCGGCGTCGTGGACCCGCACACCGTCCACTTCGACGTCCATCGCCCAGCCCTCGCTGCTGAACCCCGCGACCAGGCCGCCCAGCGGATAGGCCGCCACCCCGAGCGCGGGCTTCCAGCCGGTGGCCAGCCGGCCCGCCTCCGCCCCGACGCCGGCGTGGGCGGCGTTGACCAGTACCTCACCGGTGTCGTCGACCGCGATGTCGAGGGTCCGTGGCCGTCCTTCCAGCACGGTCTCGGCCGCGCCGACCGGGTCGAGCGGGATCCCCAGCGTCCGCGCGAGGTCGTTGCCGGTACCCAGGGGAAGGAGCCCGAACGGACGTCGTGGATCGAGCAGGTGCGCGTTGTAGAGCAGCTGGACCGCCGCGTGCAGCGAGCCGTCACCCCCGGCCAGCACGGTCAACCGCTCCCGGTGGACGCGGAGCGCGGCACCGAGCGCATCCAGGTCCGCGGTGCGGACCACGATGACGTCGGCCACCCGGCGTAGAACATCGACGGCCTTGTCGACGGCGGCGAGTTCGGTGCTGCCAGCACCCTCGTTGACGACCACTAGCAGCTCTTGCGCCATGTGCCGACCCTAGCCAGGACGGTTGTCCACAGCGACTCGGGCACCGCTGCGGAACGTCGTACCGGCCTGCCAGAGTGCTCTCGTCATCCGCCGGAGCGCGTTCCCAGGAGAGTTTGATGTCCGCTTCCGAAGCCAAGCTTGCGACGATCCGTAAGCTGCTCGCCCAGGCCGAGGACGCAGCCGCCAGTCCGGCCGAGGCCGAGACGTTCACCGCCAAGGCCGCCGAGCTGATGGCCCGGTACGGCGTCGACCGGGCGATGCTCGCCGATGGCGACGAAACCGTCGACGCGATCGCCGACCGGGTGATCCGCCTCGATCCGCCCTACGCGCTCGACAAGATAGGCCTGCTCAGCGGCATCGGGCAGGCGCTCGGGCTGCACGTCGTCCAGCGCACCGGGTTCGGCGTGCGCGGCAAGGAGATCTCGGCGCTGCTGTTCGGGTACTCGTCCGACCTCGAGCGTGCCGAGATCCTGTTCACGTCGCTCCTGGTCCAGGCCGCGCGTGGACTGGCCGCCGCCCGGGTTCCGACGCACGAGAACAAGGCCGCGTACCGGCGCGCGTGGCTGGCCGGGTTCAGCACGACCGTGCGGCTGCGGCTGGCCGACGCCGAGCAGCGGGCGCGCGCGGAGGCCACCGAGGCGGCGTCCACGAGTGCGACGGGGCGCCCCGCTGAGCTCGTGCTCGCCGATCGGCGGCACGTCGTCGACCAGCGCTTCGCCGAGGCGTTCCCGAGGTTGCGGTCGGCGCCCCGCCGGGTGCTGAGTGGCAGCGGGCACGGGGACGGGATCGTCGCCGGCCACCGCGCCGATCTCGGCGGCGCCGCCCTGCCGACGCGACGCCGCTCCCTCGGCCGCTGACCCGGAGGCACCCGCCCGCGGCGGCTCCCCCGCGTCAGCGGCTGTCCGAGCCGCCCTCCTGCGCCACCGTGGCCCGCGCCGCCTCGAGGCGCGCCACCGGCACGCGGAACGGCGAGCACGAGACGTAGTCCAGCCCCACCTTGTTGAAGAAGTGCACCGAGTCCGGGTCACCGCCGTGCTCACCGCAGACACCGACCTTGAGGTCCGGCCGGGTGGCCCGCCCCTTCTCGGTACCGATCCGCACCAGCTCTCCGACGCCGTCCTCGTCGATCGTCTCGAACGGGCTGACGCCGAAGATCCCGACCTCCAGGTACGTGGAGAAGAACGCCGCCTCCACGTCGTCGCGGGAGAAGCCCCACGTCGTCTGGGTCAGGTCGTTGGTGCCGAACGAGAAGAACTGGGCGGCCTCCGCGATCTGGTCGGCGGTGAGCGCCGCCCGGGGCAGCTCGATCATCGTCCCGATCATGATCGGCAGGTCGCAGCCGGTCTCCTCGGCGACCTCCTTGAGCACCTGCTCGGTCTCGCCGCGGATGATCTCCAGCTCCTGCACCGAGCCGACCAGCGGGATCATGATCTCCGGCCGGGGATCCTTGCCGAGCTTCACCAGCTGGGCCGCCGCCTCGGCGATCGACCGGGTCTGCAGGTTGAACAGCCCCGGCACGACCAGTCCCAGCCGGACGCCGCGCAGCCCCAGCATCGGGTTCTGCTCGTGCAGCCGGTGGACGGCCTGCATCAGCCGCAGGTCGTTCTCGTTCTTCTCGCCCCGCGACTCCGCCAGCGCGACCCGGACGGACAGCTCGGTGATGTCCGGCAGGAACTCGTGCAGCGGCGGGTCGAGCAGCCGGATCGTCGTCGGCAGCCCGTCCATCGCGGTGAGCAGCTGCAGGAAGTCCCAGCGCTGCAGCGGCAGCAGCGCTTCGAGCGCCTGGTCCCGCTGCTCGTCGTCCTCGGCCAGGATCAGCCGCTCGACGTGCTGACGCCGCTCGCCGAGGAACATGTGCTCGGTGCGGCACAGTCCGATGCCCTCGGCGCCGAACCGCCGTGCCCGCTCGGCGTCCTCGGCCGTGTCGGCGTTGGCGCGGACGCCCATCCGGCGGGCGCTGTCCGCGTGCGTCATGATCCGGTGCACTGCGGAGACCAGGTCGTCCTTCGCCGTGGAGACGTCGACCTGACCCTCGAAGTACTCGACCACCGGCGAGTCCACGACCGGTACCTCACCGAGGTAGACCCGGCCGGTCGAGCCGTCGATCGAGATGACGTCGCCCTCGTGCACCTCGGTGCCGTCCGGCGCGGTGAGGAACCGGCGCTTGGTGTTGACCTGCAGTTCCTCGACACCGCAGACACAGGTCTTGCCCATGCCCCGGGCGACCACGGCCGCGTGCGACGTCTTGCCACCGCGGCTGGTCAGGATGCCCTGGGCGGCGATCATGCCGTTGAGGTCGTCCGGGTTCGTCTCCCGGCGAACGAGGATGACCTTCTCCCCCGACCGCGACCACTTGACCGCGGTGTACGAGTCGAACACCGCCTTGCCGACCGCGGCACCCGGCGACGCCGATATGCCCCGACCGAGCTGGTGCACCTTCGCTGACGTGTCGAACTGCGGGAACATCAGGTGGACGAGCTGCTCACCGGTGACCCGCTGGACCGCCTCGTCGAGGTCGATGACGCCCTCGTCGACCAGCTGCGACGCGATCCGGAACGCGGCGGCTGCGGTGCGCTTCCCGACCCGGGTCTGCAGCATCCAGAGCTGGCCGGCCTCGATCGTGAACTCGATGTCGCACAGATCGCGGTAGTGCCCCTCCAGCGTGGCCATGATCTCCATGAGCCGGTCGTAGGAGGTCTTGTCGAGCTTCTCCAGGTCCTGCAGCGGCACCGTGTTCCGGATGCCGGCGACGACGTCCTCGCCCTGGGCGTTCTGCAGGTAGTCGCCGTAGACGCCCTGCTCGCCGGTGCCCGGGTCACGAGTGAACGCGACCCCGGTGCCCGAGTCCATGCCCATGTTGCCGAAGACCATCGCGACAACGTTGACCGCGGTACCGAGATCGGCCGGGATGCGCTCCTGCCGCCGGTACAGCACGGCGCGGTCGGAATTCCAGGAGTCGAACACCGCGTTGATCGCCGCGGTCAGCTGCTCCCGGGGGTCCTGCGGGAAGTCCGCGCCGGTGTGCTCCCGCACGATGCCTTTGTAGACGTCGACCAGCTGCCGTAGGTCGTCGGCGTCCAGGTCGAGGTCGTTGTGCGTGTCCTTCGCGCGCTTGATCTCCTCCAGCGCCTCCTCGAAGGCCTCACCCTCAATGTTCTGAACGGTCTTGCCGAACATCTGGATGAGCCGTCGGTAGGAGTCCCAGGCGAACCGGTCGTTGTCGGCCTGGCGTGCGAGCCCCTCGACCGACTGGTCGTTGAGACCGACATTGAGGACGGTCTCCATCATCCCCGGCATCGAGAACTTCGCCCCCGACCGGACGCTGACCAGCAGCGGGTCGTCCGGGTCTCCGAGCTTCTTGCCCCGGGCCTTCTCCAGCGCGGCCAGGTGAGTGGCGACCTCTTCGTCCAGGCCTTCGGGGGTCGAGCCGGTGTTCAGATACGTCGTGCAGGCCTCGGTGGTGATCGTGAACCCGGGCGGGACCGGCAGACCCAGGTTGGTCATCTCGGCGAGGTTGGCGCCCTTGCCACCGAGGAGGTCCTTCAGCTCCTTGTTGCCCTCGGCGAAGGCGTAGACGTACTTCTTCCGATCGTCCTTCAACGCGGCCTCCGTTTGGTGTGCATCAACCGACGGGTTACCGGCCTCGTCGTCGCGGAGCGTCACGGGTTCGGGCACGAGTCGTTCTCCCTCGTCACCGGCGCTGGGGATGGCCAGAGGTTAGTGAGACCGTCTCCATGCTGGTGCCCGTTGTGAGCAGACGCACGCCGCTTGCACTGACTGTTCCGATTCAGCCCGGCCGGGTTACCCGCAAACCTCCATAACCGCACGTGAGAAGGGTCGCACGTAGCTTCGCAGACATCGAGCGGTAACCCGTTGAGCGGAAGACTGGTGCGGTCTCGCTACGCTGCGCGCGGGATCCGGGTGACCGTCGGAGAGAGACACGCGTGAGCACGGCGCAGCCCCTTCGGAACAACGACCCGCGGCAACTCGGGCGTTACCGACTAATTGGACGGCTCGGCGCCGGCGGTATGGGCATCGTCTACGCCGGAATCGCCGAAGAGCCCGACGGCCGCGAGCGCCAGGTGGCCGTGAAGGTGATCCATCCGCACCTGGCCGACGCTCCCGAGTTCCGGACCCGCTTCCGGTCCGAGGCTGCCCTCGCGGCGCGGGTGGCCCGCTTCTGTACGGCTGCTGTCCTCGATGTGGACGTGGAGGGCGAGCAGCCGTACCTCGTCACGGAGTTCGTCGACGGTCCCACGCTGCAAGAAGTCGTCGACGAGCAAGGACCGTTGAGCGGTGGTGCGCTCGATGCGGTGGCGATCGGCATCGCAACCGCGCTGGTCGCGATCCACGAGGCCGGCATCGTGCACCGCGATCTGAAGCCGAGCAACGTCATCCTGTCGCGGTTCGGGCCGCGGGTGATCGACTTCGGCATCGCCCGAGCCGCCGACCTGGTGAGCGGGCTGACCAGCGGCGCCATCGGCTCGCCGCCCTACATGGCGCCGGAGCAATTCCGCGGTGACCCGATCACCGCCGCGACCGACATCCACGCCTGGGGCGCCGCCGTGTGTTTCGCCGGCACCAGCCAGCCGCCGTTCGGAGTGGCGGCGCCGGAGGTGATGCTGTTCCGGACGCTGGAGCAGACCGCGGACGTGAGCTCGCTGGACGAGCCGATCCGGGACCTCGCGGCGGCGGCGCTCAGCAAGGACCCGGCCGAGCGGCCGACCAGCCGGCACCTGCTGGAGACGCTGGCGCTGCACCGCCCCGGCGCGGTCCCCGACCTTCCGCTCGGCGCCCCCACGTCCGAACGTGCGGCGGCGCGCGGCGCGGCGTCCCCAGGTCTGGCGTCCGTGGAGCCGGCGTCCACCGGGGTGGCGTCCGACAGCACTACGGCACAGCTGAACGCCGACGGACGACTCACCGCGCAGACACCGACCGACGCCGCACGTCCGCAGCCAGGCCCGCCCCCGGTGGCCGAGGACACCGCGGCCGAGGACGCGGTCACGCCGGACGCTCCGCGGCGGCGGCGGCGCGCGCCCCTCCTCGTGGCCGGCGCGCTGGTCACCGCGTTAGCGGCGGGCGCCGCCCTCTGGGCGACGTCGCCGTGGCAGGCAGCGGAGCCGACGACCGAGCCGTCGAAGGTCTCCGACCTCACCGTCCGTCAGTACGACGCCGACGACGGTGCGCTCGGCCCGGCAACGCCCCCGTCCAGCGCCCGCCGTGGCGGAACCGTCGTGCTCTTCGCGACCGCCCAGTACTGGGAGCTGGATCCGACGCTCAACCGCTACGCCGACGGGATGATGGTCAGCAACCGCCTGCTGGCCCGCACGCTCACCAGCTACCGCCGGGCGAGCGGCCGGACGACGCTCGTCGGCGACCTCGCCACCGACACCGGCCGCAGCACCGACGGCGGCCGCACCTGGGAGTTCACGATCCGGCCCGGCGTCACGTTCGCGAACGGCCGGGCGGTCACCGCGGAGGACGTCGCCCACGGCGTCGGCCGTTCGTTCGGCACGAAGGGCGGCTTCGACTATCTCGAGCGGTGGCTCGCCGGCCGGGACGACTTCCGCGCGGCCTGGTCCGGTCCGACCGCGTCGGCGCAGTACCCACCGGGCATCGAGGTCCTGGACGCCCGCACGATTCGATTCCGGTTCGCCCGGCCGCACCCCGACTTCCCGGCGGTGGCGGCGCTGCCGTCGACCGCCGCGGTCCCGAAGGGCTGGAAGCCGACGAAGACCGAGCCGGTGCCGGTCACCGGGCCGTACAAGGTCGCCGCCGTCGGTAAGGACGAGCTCACGCTGGAGCGGAACCCGGCGTGGAACCCCGAGTCCGACCCGATCCGGACCGACTACCCGGACCGCTACGTCGTGCGCTTCAACGTCGAACGCGACGACGTGACCACGCAGCTGATGGCCGACGAGGAGCCGACCGGCATCCAACTCGGCACGATGGAGCCGTTCCGAGCCACCGAGGCGTACCAGCGCGGCGTGGCCAACCGACTGGTCGAGGGGGACGGCCAAGGCCACCGCGACCTCTGTTTCAACACCCAGCGCGTGAAGGATCCGAAGTTACGGCAGGCGCTGAGCCTGGCGTTCAATCCCGAGGCCGCCCTGGCCGCGCTCGGCGGTATCCACGTGGGCACGCTGACCACGAGCCTGCTCTCGCGGCGGCTGCCGGGTTACCCGCCGGACCAGATCCCGGGCCAGCGCTTCGGCGATCCGGATACCGCGGTCCAGCAACTGGACGGCGCGGACGTCACGCTGGTACTCGGACACATGGACAACCCTGACGGGGAGCGCTTCGCCCCCGCGATCCAGGCGGCGTTCGCGCGTGCCGGGGTGAAGGTCTCGCTACGACCGATCCCCTATAAGAGGTACGAGGCGACAATCGGCCGCCGCGACAACCCGTACGACATCTACCTCTGCAGCTGGGCGCCGGACTACCTGGACGGCAACGCGATGCTGCCGCTGCGGTTCGGCGGCGACACGATTCGCGCGGCGGGGAACACGAACCTCAGCTACCTCGATGTCCCCGCGCTCGACGCGGAGTTCGCCCGCGTCGCCGCGCTCCCCGATCGCCGCGTCGCGGCCGAGGAGTACGCAAAGCTCGACCGGCGGATCCGGGAGCAGTACGCGCCGGCGATTCCGTTCTTCGACCAGCGCCGGCTGGCGCTCCGCGGCTCGGCGGTCGGGAGCCTGTTCGTCAGCCCGCTCTGGGGGGTGCCCGACCTGGCGCAGGCGTGGGTGCGGACCTGACCGGGCGATACGGTGTGCGGGTGACAACCGTGTACAAAGTTCTCCGCGCCGACGAGTGGGCAGCCGCGCAGGCGGTGGAGCGTTACGAGGGCTCCCCTGACGATCTGCGCGACGGTTTCGTCCACCTCTCGACCGCTTCCCAGCTCCCCGGGACGCTCGACCGGCACTTCGGTGGTGAGACCGGGTTGATGCTGCTCACGGTCGACGCCGAGGCGCTCGGCGATTCGCTGCGGTGGGAGGCGAGCGCCGGCGGCGAGGCGTATCCGCACTACTACGGCGCGCTGCCGATGTCGGCCGTCACCGAGGCCACCCCGGTCCGCTCAGACCAGTAGCCGATCCAAAGCCCCGTCCTCGGCAAATCTGAAGCCCCTGCTTCGGCAAATCTAAAGTTCAACCCTCGGCAGAGACACCGCTCTCGTCCATCACGTGGTCGTCTTGATCTCGACGCGCTTAGCCGCCGGAGACGTCTAGTTCGGCGTCGACCGGGGCGGCGAGCGCGTCGGGATCGTCGAGCCATCCCTCGGGCAGCACCACCCGCCGCGCTCCGGTGGTGCGTCCGCGGGGCTCGCCGAGCTCCGCGGACGGGAACGGTGCGTCCGGGTCGAGGCGGGCCAGCAGGTCGTCGAGCTCGGCCAGGGTGCTCACCATGCCCAGCTCCCGCCGCAGCGTCGAGCCGACCGGATAACCCTTCAGGTACCAGGCCACGTGCTTGCGGAAGTCGGGCAGGCCACGGTCCTCACCCATCCACTCGGCGAGCAGCTCCGCGTGTCGGCGCATCGTCACCGCGACCTCGCCGAGGTTCGGGCGCACCCGCTCCGGACGCCCGGCGAACGCCGCCGCCAGATCCGCGAAGAGCCACGGCCGTCCTAGACAACCCCGCCCGACGACCACCCCGGCGCAGCCGGTCTGGGCCACCATCCGGACGGCGTCGTCGGCTTCCCAGATGTCGCCGTTGCCCAGGACGGGCACCTCCAGGGCCGCGGCCAGCTCGGCGATCGGCTCCCAGTTCGCGCGGCCCCCGTAGAACTGCGCGGCGGTGCGTCCGTGCAGCGCCACCGCGGCCACACCGGCGTCCTCGGCCGCGCGGCCGGCGTCCCGGAACGTGACGTGGTTCTCGTCGATGCCGATGCGGAGCTTCACCGTGACCGGCACGTCCGTACCGGCGGTGGCACGCACGGCCCGCTGGACGATCTGCGCGAACAGCTTGCGCCGGAACGGGAGCGCGGAGCCGCCGCCCTTCCGCGTCACCTTCGGCACCGGGCAGCCGAAGTTCAGGTCGACGTGGTCGGCGAGGTCCTCCTGCACGACCATCTCGACGGCCCGCCCGACGACGTCCGGATCGACGCCGTAGAGCTGGATCGAGCGGGGCTGCTCGTCGGGGGCGAACGTGATCAGCTTCATGGTCTTCTCGTTGCGCTCGACCAGAGCGCGGCTGGTGATCATCTCGCTGACGTAGAGCCCGGCGCCGTGCTCGCGGCAGAGCCGCCGGAACGCGACGTTCGTGATCCCGGCCATCGGCGCCAGCACCACCGGCGGGTCGACGATGTGCGGGCCAACGGTGAGCGGGCGAGCAGCGGTCAGAGCGGAAGACACGCCCTCCAGCGTCTCACGTCCGCCGGAGTGCCCCGCCGAGCCTTCCGGCCGACCTGCACCAGTGGTTGTCGCACCGTCCGGGCAGCGCACGAGGTGGCTGTCGCACCTTCCGGGCGATGCACAACATGGTTGTCGCGCTTTCGGGGCACCGCGCGAGGTGGTTGTCGCGCCTTCCGGGCACCGCGCGAGGTGGTTGTCGCGCTGTACGTGCCCTGGCACGGCAAGCGCGACAACCATATCGGCGGCACCCGGAAACAACGACAACCACCTCGGCGTGCACCCGGAAGCGTCGACAACCAGGCCCTCGCCGCCAGCGGGTCGGCTCGGCTCGCAGGGACGGCCCGCGCTCAGTGGATCGCGACGTCGGTGGCGCGCAGCGCGGTGCCCGCACGCCCCGACCGGGTGGCGAGCACCTCCGCGACGATGCTCACCGCGGTCTCCGCCGGGCTGCGCGCGCCGAGATCGAGCCCCACCGGCCCGTGGATCCGCGCCAGATCCTCGTCCGGCACCCCCGCCGCCCGGAGCCGCTCCCGCCTCGCCGCCTGGGTGCGCCGGGACCCGAGCGCCCCGAGGAAGCCCCGGCCGTGCGCCAGCCCGATCCGCAGCACTTCGTCCATCGCCGGGTCGTGGTTCAGCAGCACGAGCACGTCGGCGGGTCCGAACGCCGATACCGCCGCCACGGCGTCCGCCACCGAGGACACGTCGCGAGCCGACCAGCCGAGGAGCGACGCCTGCGCCGCCAGCGCCGACGCGAGCACCCCACCGCCGACGGTGACCACGGTCGGCGTCGGCACCCACGCGTCCACCAGGACGTCGTCGACCACCGCCCGACTGGTGGCACCCGTCGCGAGCAGCCGCGCCGCTTCGCCAACCGCCGCCGAGACCCCCTCGGCACCCCCGACGAAACCGCCCCCGCCCGGTGACCCGGACGGCTCCGACAACCCGGACGACCTCGACCCCGGCCCCGCGGACCCCGGCGACCCCGAGCGCCCCGGCCCCGGCGACGGAACCACCGCCGACTCCCCCGACGTCAGCGACGTCACCAACGCCACCGGCGTTCCGGCCGCCAACGCCGCCCAGACCGACGGCTCCGCCGCTGCGTGCACCAGCACCCGGGCCGACCCGGCGCACGCCAGGCCCGCCGCGACGGCGTCCGACTCGCTCACCGGCGCCCGGACGACCGACGGCTCACCCGACAGCGCCGCGGGCACGGCTCCGGAGATCACCGGATCCGCGACGCCGTGCAGCAACTCACCCACCCGCGCACCGTCGTCCCGCACCGCGAGCACCTCGCCCACGGGTACGGCACCGAACCCATGCACGTCGACCACCCGCGCGACCGCGACCCGATGCCCCGCGTCCAGCCACTCCGTCACCGTGCGCCCGATTTCCCGCATGGCCCCATCCTGCCGATAGGTTGCACATTCGCGTCCGCCATAGGGTCCAAAAATGTGCACCGCCTCGGCCGGCCCCCAAGCGATCACTCCATTCCGCGCTTGCCTGGGGTCCAGTGCGCCGAGACCCGCACCGAACGCCGCGGCCAGCCCCGCTCGTCCCGCAGGTACTGCCGCACCGCCAGGCACGCCTTCTGCTCCCCGGCCACGTACGCCGCCCCGGGCTCGTCGGGCAGGTCGAGCGAACGAACCGCATCCAACAGCCTTCCGTCCAAACACCACGGCAAGTCGGCCCCGAGCGGCGGGATCCGGTCAGCGGCGACCAGCGCCCCGTGCACCCGCGCGGAACCGGGCAACGCGGCCCGCATCGCCAGCAGCGGCACGGCCCCGGTCTGGTCGCCGATGAACAAGTGCCACGGCGCCGCCGGATCCAGGCCGAACACCCCGCGCGGCGACGTGAGCGCCACCCGGACGCCTGGCTCCGCGGCGGCCATCCAGCGGCTGCCCGGCCCGTCGGCGTGCGAGAACCCGCGCAGCACGAGCGTCGCGCCGGAGTGCGTCCAAATGGAGTAGGTACGCAAGCTCAAGCCGTTGCCGACGGAGAGCCGAACGCTCTGCCCCGCCGTGCACCGCCAGGCGCCGAACTCGGGTGCCGTGAGCGTGACCTCACGCGCCGAGCCGCCGATCGGGGTCACCGCGACGACCTCTGCGGACGTCAGGACCCGGTGGGCCAAAGACGTAAGCATGTTGACCATGCGCAGCAGCCTGGACCCTAATGTCCACATGAGGTCAAGCCGAACGATCGGGCAGGCCGCGCAGGAGTGCGGTGTCCGCGTCCACCTTCTCCGTCAGTGGGAGGACGCCGGGCTGCTGACCCCCGCCCGCGTGCACGGACAGCGCCGGTACACCGAGCCGGACGTCCTCCAGGTCAAGCTGATCAAGTTCGGACGCGAGCTGGGCATCGGCTTGGCCGGGCTGCGCGAGCTGCTCGCGGTCCGCGACACCGCCGACCGCGATGCGGTGCTCCGGCGGCGGAAGCAGCAACTGGAGCACCACATCGCCCTGGCCAGGCGCCAGCTGGAGCTGATCGAGCACGGCTTGGCGTGCCCGCACCCCGACTACCGCAGCTGCCCCGACGCGGTCGCCCTCGCCGGCCAGCCAGTGCTGGCCGACTGACCGACGCCTCGCTCACGCGGGGCACCGGGAAGGCGGATCAGCAGCCCAGCAGCCGCGTCGCCAGGTACGCCTCGACCGCGTCCAGACCCACCCGCTCCTGCGACCGGGAGTCGCGCTCCCGGATCGTCACGGCCTGGTCGTCGAGCGTCTCGAAGTCGACCGTGATGCAGTACGGCGTCCCGATCTCGTCCTGACGCCGGTACCGACGGCCGATCGCGCCCGCGTCGTCGAAGTCCACGTTCCAGTTGCGGCGGAGCGTGGCCGCCAGGTCACGCGCCTTCGGCGAGAGGTCGGCGTTCCGGGACAGCGGCAGCACCGCCGCCTTCACCGGCGCGAGCCGCGGGTCGAGCTGCAGCACCGTGCGCTTCTCCGGCACGCCCTTGGCGTTCGGCGCCTCGTCCTCGGTGTAGGCGTCGAGCAGGAACGTGAGCACGGTGCGGTCGACACCGGCGGCCGGCTCGATGACGTACGGCGTCCAGCGCTCGCCCTTCTCCTGGTCGAAGTAGGAGAGGTCAGCGCCGGAAGCCTTCGAGTGCGCCGACAGGTCGAAGTCGGTGCGGTTGGCGATGCCCTCCAACTCTCCCCACTCGGTGCCGGCGAAGTCGAACTTGTACTCGATGTCGACGGTGCGCTTCGAGTAGTGGGAGAGCTTCTCCTTCGCGTGCTCGTAGAGCCGCAGCCGCTCCTTGTTGATGCCCAGGTCGACGTACCACTGCAGACGGGTGTCGATCCAGTACTGGTGCCACTCCTCGTCGGTGCCCGGCGGGACGAAGAACTCCATCTCCATCTGCTCGAACTCGCGGGTCCGGAAGATGAAGTTGCCGGGCGTGATCTCGTTCCGGAAGCTCTTGCCCTGCTGGGCGATGCCGAACGGCGGCTTCTTCCGGGCGGTCTGCTCGACGTTGCGGTAGTTGATGAAGATGCCCTGCGCGGTCTCCGGGCGCAGGTAGGCCAGGCCCGACTCGTCCTCGACCGGGCCGAGGAACGTCTTGAGCAGGCCGGAGAACTGCCGAGGCGCCGTGAACGCGCCCTTCGTGCCACAGTTCGGGCAGTTGACGTCCGCCAGCCCGTTCGCCGGCGGCTTGCCGTGCTTGGCCTCGTACGCCTCTTCGAGGTGGTCGGCGCGGAACCGTTTGTGGCAGCTCTGACACTCGGTCAGTGGGTCGGTGAACGTCTCGACGTGGCCGGACGCCTTCCAGACCTCGGGCGCCAGGATCACGCACGAGTCGAGGCCGACGACGTCGTCGCGGCCGGTCACCATCGTCTTCCACCACTGGCGCTTGACGTTGGTCTTCAGTTCGACACCGAGCGGACCGTAATCCCAGGACGCCCGCAGGCCTCCGTAGATCTCGCTCGACGGGAACACGAAACCCCGTCGCTTACTCAGGTTGACGATGACGTCCATGCGGTCGGCGGGCACCGGGATCTCCATCCGGACTGGCAGTTCGGCGGCTTTGACGAGCCAGGCTACCCCGCGGACGCCGGGCAGCCGCCACCCCATTACGCCCTAGTCGCTGATCGTGTATCCGCTTTGCCCGATCAGCGAGGACAGATCACCGCCGCGTTGGTGTCGTCGAACAGGACCGGGAACGTCTCCTGCCGCGACGAGTTGCCCTGCCGGGCGACTCGTGCGGTGACCAGCCAGTTGTTCTCCGCGTCCACCTCGATGTCCGAGCCGACCTGGTATTCGGTCACCCGGGCGGTCTCCTCCTCGCCGGTGAACTCGGTCAGCGTGCGCTCGACCTTCTCTTCGGCGCACAGCCGCGAGTACGCCTGCGGGTACCGGCCCGCTTGCAGGTCACCGAGGTACGCCTCGACCGTCCCGACCGCGTCCTTCTGCAGCGTGTCGTAGCCGTACCAGACCAGGCCGCCGATACCGGTCACGCCGCCACCGCAGCAGAGCAGCAGCGTGGCGCCGAGCACCAGCGAGACGATCAGCACGGTCCGGTTCGGGCGCGGCACCGGCGGCGCGAACGCCGGGACGGCGCCCATGCCCGGAGGCGGGCTCGGCGGTGGTGGCAGCGCACGCAGTGCACGCTCGGCCCTGCGTTCGCGCTCGCTCAGCACGGGCGGCGGTCCAGGAACGCCGGGGACACCGGGGCCTCCCGGAACTCCCGGGCTTCCTGGGCCAAACCCGGCGGGGCCCGGAGCACCGGGGCTTCCCGGAATACCGCTCGGCGCACCGTAGGCCGGCCCGCCGTAGGCAGGTGTTCCTTCACCCGACGTGCCGTAACCGCCGCCAGAGGGTGGAACCCAGGTCATGACCGCTCACTCCGCACTCCCCCAGCCTGCCAAACCGCAGCGCGAACGGATAGCGGAGTCCCCTACTGAAGCAACTGGCGAAGCCGCCGGGATACTCAGCCGGACGTAGCCGGACGGTCACCGACCCGCGTCACGTCCGCGTCGGGAGCCCGATCCGTCCGGCCGGCCGTCTCCACCGCTCCGTCCCATGCCCCCATCAGCTCGAACGCGCTGGGCTCGTCGCTCGACTCCGCCAGCAACGTGCTCGCATGGACCTTCACGTCGAAATCCGACAGCGCGCGCCGGAAACTGCCGACCGAGTCCCACTCCGTGGTCAGTGCCCATGCCGTCGGCACATCGGCGGAGCGACCGATCCGCCCCCGGACGAACCCCGGCCGGACCGCGAACGCGCCGAGCGCCGCCCTGGCCCGCTCGAGGAACCCGGGACCATCCGCTTCCGGCACGTCGAACCGGCTGATGACCAGCACTACACTTCCTTCTCTCTTCGCTGCCACGATGGGTGGCCCACACGCTACCGATCCGGAGGCCTCGTGTCCGAAGCCCAGCGTCGTCTCGGGCCGCGATCGGCAGCCCTGCTGGCGTTCCTGCTCCGGTTGCCGCGGTTCGTCCTGGTGCTCGGCATCGTGGCGCTCGCCCTCGCCGCCGCGTTCCTGCCCGGCCTACCCGGCGCGGTCCTCGTGCTGGTGATCGCCGGTTTGCTCGCCTGGCTCGCGTGGCTCGCCTGGGACTCTTCGAGTCCTGGCGCCCGCCTCGGGCGGATGGTCGCGATCGTGGCGCTGCTCGCCTTCACGGTCACCAAAATCTGATCTACGCCTGCCGGGCAGGCGGCCCGGGCGCCGGTTCCGACGCGCCGCGGGCCGGGGCCGCGACGTCCCGCTCCGCCGTCGAACTCCCGAGGGTGCCCTCGCGTCCTCGTTACTACGTCGCGCACGCGCCGCTCGTCCCCACCGCCGGCCCACCGTCCGCCGGGGCGCGCCGGGTGGGCGGAACGCCCGCGAGTGGGCAGAATCACCGAGCGTAACCCCCGGATTGCTCCCTAGCGAGTTTGACATTCAATGTCGTGTGTAATGAGAATCGTTGTCATGTACCGCGGACCCCTCCGCGCGGTCGTCGCCGCGCTCCTCGCTGTCGGCGTCGCTTCGGCGGCAGCTGGCTGCTCCTCCTCCGATTCCAGTGCCGCCTCCGAGGGCGGCAAGCTCGACGTCGTCACGGCGTTCTACCCGCTGCAGTACGTCACGCAGCAGGTCGGCGGCGACCGGGTGGCGGTGACCAACCTCGTCGAACCCGGCACCGAGCCGCACGACCTCGAGCTGAGCCCGAAGCAGGTCGCCGAGGTGAACGACGCCGACGCGGTCGTCTACCTCCGCGAGTTCCAGCCTGCCGTGGACGACGCGATCGACCAGGGCGCGAAGGACAAGTCGCTCGACGTCGCGTCCGTCGCGCCGCTGGAGGACGGCTACGTCCCGCTCGAGGAAGGTGAGCTGCACGAGGACGAGAAGGGCAAGGACCCCCACGTCTGGCTCGACCCCACCCGCCTCGCCGGCATCGCCGACGCGGTCGCCAAGAAGCTCGGTGACCTCGACCCCGATCACGCCGCGGAATACACCGCCAACTCCAAGGCGCTGAACACGAAGCTGGACACGCTCGACGCCGAGTACAAGTCCGGTCTGGCCAGTTGCAAGCAGAAAACGATAGTCGTGAGCCACAACGCGTTCGGTTACCTCGCTACGAGGTACGGTCTCACCCAGGTGCCGATCACCGGGCTCACACCCGAGGAGGAGCCGTCGGCGGCTCGCCTGGCTGAGGTCGCGACGTACGCGAAAAAGAACGGGGTCAAGGTGATCTTCTTCGAGACGCTGGTCAGTCCGAAGATCGCCCAGGCCCTGGCCAGCGAGGTCGGCGCGAAGGCGGAGGTGCTCGACCCGATCGAGGGCATCGAGAAGGACTCCGCTGACGACTACTTCTCGGTGATGCGCAGCAACCTGACGAACCTGCGAGGCGCATTGTCGTGTCAGTGAGCGAACCCGCCCCAGTAGCCGAGACCGGCGCCGCAGCCCAGGCAGGCGCCGCGGCCGAGGCTGCCGCGGACGCCGATACGAACCCTGCCGGGACCAACCCGGTGGCCGCCGTCGAGCGCGCGACCGTCGTGCTCGGCGAGCGTCAGGTGCTCCGTGACGTCTCGCTCAGCGTCACCGCAGGCGAAGTCGTCGCGCTGCTCGGATCCAACGGTTCCGGGAAGTCGACGCTGGTCCGGACGCTGCTGGGGCTGGTTCCGCTCTCCGCCGGTGACGCCCGGCTCTTCGGCACCCCGGTCGGGGCGTTCTCCGACTGGCGCCGCGTCGGCTACGTGCCGCAGCGGGCCGGTGCCGCGACGGGCGTGCCGGCAACCGTCCGCGAAGTGGTCACCAGCGGGCGACTCGCCCGCCGCGGCTTCCTCCGCTTCGCGTCCGCCGCCGACCGGGCCGCGGTCACCGACGCGCTCGAGACCGTCGGCCTCGCCGACCGGGGCCGCGACCGGGTGTCCACGCTCTCCGGCGGCCAGCAGCAGCGTGTGCTGATCGCCCGCGCGCTGGCCGGCGCACCGGACCTGCTGGTCCTCGACGAGCCGAACGCCGGAGTGGACGCCGCCAGCCAGCGTGCGTTCGCCGACACGGTCCGCCGGCTCGTGGAGCGCGGGACGACGCTCCTGGTCGTCCTGCACGAGGTGGGGCCGCTGGCCGACCTGATCACCCGCACGGTGGTGCTCGACCACGGACGCGTCATCCACGACGGCGCGCCGTGGGCCGACGGGCACGTCGGAGCCCACTGGGTGGAGGGGGGCTACTGGATCGACACCGACCGGCACCACGTCCACGGCAACCCGACGACGAGTCCCTCCGGCGAGTGGGACGGCCTACCCGATCACGCCGGGCCGACCCGGTCCAGGCGGTGAACGCATGAGCATCCTGCAGTACGACTTCATGGTCCGCGCCCTGATCGCGGCGGTGCTGGTCGGGCTGACCGCCCCCGCGGTCGGGATCTACCTGGTCCAGCGGCGGATGTCGCTGGTCGGCGACGGCATCGGCCACATCGCACTCACCGGCGTGGCACTCGGCTTCCTCACCGGGAACTCCCCGGTGTTCAGCGCGGTGGTGGTGGCCGCGCTCGGTGCGGTGGCGGTCGAGTTGATCCGCTCGCGCGGTGGGGCGTCCGGCGACGTCGCGCTCTCGCTCCTCTTCTACGGCGGTATCGCCGGCGGTGTGCTGCTGATGAGCCTCGCGCCGAGCGGCGGCAACGTGAACCTGCTCGGGTACTTGTTCGGCTCCTTGCTGACCACGGCGCCGTCCGATCTGATCGTGATGGGCGTACTCGCCGCCGCGGTGCTCGTCTTCACCGTGGGGCTGCGGCCGTGGCTGTTCGCGATCTGCCACGACGAGGAGTTCGCCCGGGTCTCCGGGTTCCCGGTGCGCCTGCTCAACATCTTGCTGGCGGTCTCCGCGGCGGTGACGGTGACCGTCGCGATGCGGGTGGTCGGGGTGCTGCTGGTCAGCGCGCTGATGGTGATTCCGGTGGCCACCGCGCAACAGGTCTCGCGAGGCTTCGTCGCCACGATGGCCGGCGCGATGGGGCTGAGCGTCACGGTCGCGCTGACCGGCGCGGTCGGGTCGTTCTACCTGGACGTTCCGTCCGGCGCGTCGATCGTCGTCCTGGCCGTGCTGGTGTTCCTCGTGGTGACCGCGGTGGCCGCGGCCGTCCGGCAGCTCCGGCGTCGCTCCGCGGCCGCCCGTCCCGACCGAGGGCCGATCGTGGCCGCCGCATCGGCCGGGTCCGGCACCGCCTCGCTGGACGGTGCCGGCACGGCGGCTGAGTCGGCTGAGTCGGCTGCACCGGCCGCTTCGACCGGCGCGGGCGCGCCGAGCCGATGATCCGCCGCACGGTCGCTCGCGGCGCGCTCGGAGAAGCGGCCGTGCCGGAGGCCGTTGCGCACCCCGCCCCATCCGAACCCGCCCCATCCGGTCCGGCCGAACCCGATCTCACCGACACCGCGCCCGGCGGGACCGCGGTGTCCGCGTCCGCCGACGCGGACCGCTCGTCCGCGGCCGACCGATCTGCCGTGGGGAGCTACGCACCGGCGGCGGAGCTGCTGCGGGCGCTCGCCTCGCCGCTGCGGATCGCGATCGTCATGCGGCTCGACGACGGCGACCAGTGCGTCCACGAGCTGGTCGACGCGCTCGGGGTCCCCCAGCCGCTGGTCTCGCAACACCTGCGCGTGCTCCGCGGTGCCGGTGTGGTGGTGCCGCACCGGCGCGGACGTGAGGTCGCCTACTCGCTCGCCGACTCGCACGTGGCACACGTCGTCCGCGACGCGGTAGCCCATTCCGCGCATTCGGTTCGAGGACACATCGCCGGAACGCCGTCGACCTGAGAAGATGGACGGCGAGCCCGCCCGGCGGGCCGGAGAGGATGCACAATGCAGGCGAGCGTCGGCCGTACCACGCGTCAGCGGACGGCAGTCATGGCGTTGCTCTCCGAGGTCGAAGAGTTCCGCAGCGCACAAGAGCTGCACGAGCTACTCCGCCAGCGTGGCGATTCGGTCGGTTTGACCACCGTCTACCGCACCCTGCAAGCGCTCGCCGACGCCGAAGAGATCGACGTCATGCGCCCGCCCGGCGGTGAGCACCTCTACCGCCGCTGCTCCAGCGGCCACCACCATCACCTGGTCTGCCGGGCCTGCGGCCGCACCGTCGAGGTCGCCGGCCCGACCGTGGAGAGCTGGGCGAACCGCGTCGCAGCCGAGCACGGCTTCGCCGACGTGTCACACACCCTGGAGATCTTCGGCACCTGCGCCGAGTGCGCCGCCCGCGCCTGAGCGGGCGTTCGGCAGCAGCACGGCCTTACCGGTGATCCGGCCCTCGGAGAGCGCCGCCAGCGCCGCCTGCGCCTGATCGAGCGGGTAGCGGGCGGTCACCGCGGAGTTCAACGTGCCCGTCGCGGCCGCGGCGAGCACGGTGGCCAGGTCGGACCGGAACGCGGGGGTGGCCTCGCGGACGTAGTAGAGCGACCCCCGGCGTCCGTCGCCGCGCACCCGGCTACCCAGGTTCCATCCGGCGATCCGCCGTAACGCGCTCACCGCCGGCGCGAACCGCCATCCGGTGCTGTGCAGCGTCGACTGGCTGCCGAACCAGACCAAGCGCCCGCCGCGCCCGAGCAGCGCCCACGAGTCGGCCAGGCCCGCTCCGCCGATCGGATCGAAGACCGCGTCCACACCGTCCGGTGCCAGCTCGCGGATCCGCGCAGGCAGGTCGGGCTGGTGGTAGTCGAGCGGTTCGCCGCCGAGCGTCCGCACCAGGTCGTGTTTGGCCGGAGACGCCGTGCCGAGGACGCGTGCCCCGGCCGCGACGGACAGCTGCGTGAGCAGCGTCCCCACCCCGCCGGAGGCGCCGAGGACCAGCACCGTCTCGCCCGCCTGCACCCGCGCCGACCGGTGGACCAGCTGATGGGCGGTGACGCCGTTGGTCACGAGCGCGACGGCGTCCGCGGCGTCGAGCCCGTCGGGCACCGGCACCAAGCCCTTCGCCGGGAGCACGACATGCTCGGCCCAGGCGCCGGTGCGGGTCATCGCCGCGACCCGCTGCCCCGGCCGGAACCCGCTCGCCGCACCGGCCTCGACCACCGTGCCCACCAGGTCGTAGCCGGGCACGAACGGGTAGCGCGGCTGGCCGGGGTAACGGCCGATCGCCATCTGCACCTCGGCGAACATCACGCCGGCGGCCTCGACGCCGATCCGCACGTCGCGCCGCCGCACCGGAGGAAGCGCCCGGTCGGTGACGACCAGCCCCGCCGGACCGTTCGGACCGGTCAACACCGCTGCACGCACGTTCATTGTTATTCCCTCTCTTCTCTGTTAGAGGTTCTAACGCAAGAGTGAGGCTGTTACAGTGACGCTGTCAAGGGGGTAACGATGGGCACAGTCGACCGGCGCGAGCGGTACCGGGAGCAGACCCGCGAGGAGGCGAAGGAGGTCGCGCTGCGCCAGCTCGCCGAGTCGGGGCCCGGTGGGCTCTCGCTCAACGCGATCGCGCGGGAGATCGGGCTCTCCGGCCCGGCCCTCTACCGCTACTTCGCCAACCGCGACGCGCTGCTCACCGCGCTCGTCGTCGACGGCTTCCACGCACTCGGCGACGCGCTGGAGCGGGCTGCGGCGGACGCCGCAGCCCAGGCGCCGGAGCAGCGGCTACGAGCGGTTTTCCGTGCGTGGCGGAGCTGGGCGCTGGCCGAACCGCACTGGTACCAGCTGCTGTTCGGAACGCCGGTTCCGGGCTATCAGGCACCGGAGAGCACGATCGACGCCGCCGCCCGGAGCTTCGCCGCGGTGCTCCGGCCGGTCCGCGACGTGGCGGCCGAGCGCGACCGCGCCGACCCGACGCGGACGCCGCCCTCGCCGGGGCAGCTGGACGAGCAACTGGCGCGCTGGTACGCGGATCCGGGGGTGCCACCGCACCTGGTGCGCGCCACCGTGATCAGTTGGACACGGCTGCACGGCGTGCTCAGCCTGGAGGTCCAGGGCTCGTTCGGGCCGATGCAGTTCGACACCGCGCTGCTGTTCGAGTCCGAGGTGGACGCGCTCCTCGCGGCCCTCTGACGCTCGGCGGACGTCAGCTGTCGTACGGCTCGGCGGGCGGCTCGATGCGGGTCAGGGTGCGGACCGCGATCGTCGGCACCGCCTCCCGGCTGACCGGGTCGGTGCGGCGAGCCGGGTCGTACCCGCCGACGACCGTGATCCAGGCGTCCCGCTCCAACGTCGCGGGTTGGACGCCGGCCAGCGCGACCTTGAGCGGACGCCCGTCGGCCGCGCAGCAGCTCAGCACGATGCGGGTCAGGTACGCCGTGCCGTCGGGGCCGACCGTGACGAAACCGGTGAGCCGCGCCTCGCGTCCGCGGAGCGAAGCACCATTCTCCCAGATCGCGCGCGTGACGTAGTCGAGCACCGAGATCGTGACCGGGTCGCCTGCCGGCAGCGGTGGCAGGTCTGAACTCGGTTGCTGGACCGCGGTCGCCCCCTGCTTGTCCGCGGCGTACGAGCCGAGCGACGGCGGTCCGATCAGGAAGATCGTCAGCACGGGGAGCAGCAGCAGCCACGCCACCCGCGGACCGCCGTGGTGCGCATGCCCGTGCCCGTCGTCGGCCTCATTGGACTCGCTGGCCTCGCTGGACTCGCTGGCCGCGTTGGCCTCGACAGGCGGGGCCGAGTTTCCGAACAGTTCGCGCCAGAGAGTGATCACCGCCGCGACGACCAGGACGACGCCGGCCGCGACGAGGTACCAGCGCAGCCCGGGCTTCACGTACCGCAGATAGACGTCGGAGAAGACCGTGATCCGCAGTAGCGCGCCGCCGATCAGCAGCAGGACGATGCTCTGCGCTTCGCGGTTCACAGCAGCAGCCCTCCGACCAGAACGCTCACCAGGACCGCCACGGTGAACGTCACCGGGCCGAACCGGAGGGCGAAGCCACGCCCGAACGTCCCGGCCTGCATCGCGAACAGTTTGACGTCGATCATCGGCCCCACCACCAGGAACGCGAGCCGCGCCGTCAGCGAGAACTGGGTGAGCGACGCGGCGACGAACGCATCCGCCTCCGAACAGATCGAGAGCAGCACCGCGAGCAGGGCCAGCGCCAGCACCGCGAGCACGGGTTGCTCAGCGATCGCGTCGAGCCACTGCCGCGGCACCGTGACGTTGAGGAACGCCGCGGTGAGCCCACCGACGACCAGGAAGCCGCCCGCGTGGATCGCGTCGTGCCGAACCGACAGCCAGAACCCGGTCCAGCGAGACACGCCACCCAGGTCGGGCCGGGGCGGAATCCGGATCCACTCGGCCCGGCCGAATCGCAGCCAGAGCCAGCCCATCGCCACCGCGGTGAGCACCGACGCGACGAACCGCGCGAGCACCATCTCCGGCCGTCCAGGGAACGCCACGGCGGTGGCGACCAGCACGACCGGGTTCACGGCCGGAGCGGAGAGCAGGAAGGTCAGCGCCGCCGCGGGTGCCACCCCGCGCCGCACCAGCCCGCCGGCGATCGGCACCGAGCCGCACTCACAGCCGGGCAGCGCGACCCCCGCGACCCCGGCGACCGGCACCGCGAGCGCGGGGTGGCGTGGCAGCGCCCGGACGAAGAACGACGTCGGGACGAAGACCGCGATCGCCGCACTGATCAGGACGCCGAAGACCAAGAACGGCAGCGCTTGGACGACGATCGAGACGAAAATCGTGGCCCAGGTGCGGGCGGCCGGACTGTCGAAGAGCCCGACCAGCGGACCGCGGAACACCACGACCGCGATGAGGACGCCGGCCAGTACCTCTACCGAGCCGAGCCGGCGGGGGGTGGGCGCTTTCGGGGGTGCGTCCTGAACCGACACGATCTGCACCCTACCGGCGCGGGCCGTAGGCGTCGGGACTGCCCACAGGCACCAAACGTGAATAAGACATTCATTCTTTTGGACGAACATCCTGCGGCTCAGTGTGAGCAGGGGCACACTTATCGCCAGCGGCATCGTCTCGGAAGGGGTCGCCACCTTCCGGGACGGTGTCCTCCCGCGGCATCCGCCGAGACGCCGCCCTGCGGCGCACCCCTCGCGCACCGCAGGGCGGCCTTTCCCCCTCCCAAGGGTTCTGTGCCGTGGGCTGACTTGACTCGCCGATCCGCCATGACCATGCCGCATCGCTCTCAGCCGTGGGCTGACATTGACTCGCCGAGCCGCCATGACCGGGCCGTATCGCTCTCAGCCGTGGGCTGACATTGACTCGCCGAGCCGCCATGACCGGGCCGTATCGCTCTCAGCCGTGGGCTGACATTGACTCGCCGAGCCGCCATGACCGGGCCGTATCGCTCTCAGCCGTGGGCTGACATTGACTCGCCGAGCCGCCATGAGCTGCATCGCCCTCAGCCCATGGCGGTCGGCGGGTCCGCCCGGGCACGACGGCACAGGTGGGGTTTCCGCAACCGTCGCGCCCGGAACATCACCCGGCATCCGAAGGGCCCGCAACGAACGCCGGGGAGAGCGGACCGCGACCAGCGGCGTCCGGAGTAATCCGCCGCCGGACCGCTGAGACGCGCGGCCGGGCGCCAGACCGGGAACTGGCACCCGACCGCTCTCCACCCGACGCTCCCCGGCGAGGCGAACCCCGCGACCGTCGGGCGAGACCGCCCGACTCCATGGGACCCCGCGGGACCGTGGATCGGTAGAGTGACGCAGCGTTCACTCACTTTCACCTTGCGTTAAGTCTGTTACCCCTCGGTAGCTGCAGCAGGCACCGGGTTGGGTACCGCGCCGCCGTAGCGGCGGTCGCGGGACGCGTAGGTCTCGCACGCCCGCCAGATGTTCCGGCGATCGAAGTCCGGGAAGAGCGTGTCGTCGAACACCAGCTCCGCGTAGGCCGACTGCCACAGCAAGAAGTTGGAGATCCGCTGCTCACCGGAGGAGCGGACGAACAGGTCCACGTCCGGGATCTGCGGTTCGTCGAGGTACCGCGCGAACAGCTTCTCGGTGATCTTCTCCGGCGAGATGCGCCCGGCCGCGACCTCGCGCGCGATCGCCGCAGCGGCGTCCACGATCTCCGCCCGCCCGCCGTAGTTCACGCAGAACTGCAGCGTGAGGACGTCGTTGTCGCGCGTCATCTCTTCGGCCGACTCGAGCTCGGCGATCACGCTCCGCCACAGCTTCGGACGACGTCCGGCCCACCGCACCCGGACGCCCATCGCGTGGAGCTGGTCGCGTCGACGGCGGATCACGTCCCGGTTGAATCCCATGAGGAACCGAACCTCATCCGGCGAGCGCTTCCAGTTCTCGGTGGAGAACGCGTACGCCGAGAGGTACTTCACGCCCAGTTCGATACAGCCTTCGATGACGTCGAACAGCGAGTCCTCGCCACGCTTGTGCCCTTCGGTGCGGGGCAGGCCGCGCTGCTTGGCCCAGCGGCCGTTGCCGTCCATGATCAGCGCGACGTGCCGGGGCACCAGGTCGGCCGGGATCGCCGGGGGGCGCGCGCCGCTCCGGTGGGGCTCCGGCGGGCGGACGGCGCGCCGCTTGATCATCGAGACTTCTCCCCTGTGTTCGTGCGATCGACCAGCGGCAACGAGCGTAGGCCCCGTTCCAGGTGCCACTGCAGGTGGGCCGCCACCAACCCGCTGGCCTCGCGGCGGATCGGTCCTTCGGTGCGGCCGGCGTGGTTCCAGTCGCCGTCCAGCAACGCGACCATCAGCTCCAGCGCCTCCACCGACGGGGACGCCGACCCCGGCGGACGACAGTTCCCGCAGACGCAGCCACCGGCCTGCACCGAGAAGGCCCGGTGGGCACCGCGCAGGCCGCAGACCGCGCACGCCATCAGCGCGGGCGCCCAGCCCGCGTAGCTCATCGCGCGCAGCAGGTAGGCATCCAGGACGAGCGGCGCGTCGTGCTCCCCGGCCGCCAGCGCCCGCAGCGCCCCCACCGTCAGCAAGTGCAGCCGGAGCGCCGGTTCCCGCTCCTCGGCCGTCAACCGCTCCGCGGTCTCCGCGATCGCGCTCGCCGCCGTGTACCGGCCGTAATCGTCGACGATGTGCTTGCCGAACGGTTCGACGGTCTCCACCTGGCTGACGACGTCCAGCGAGCGACCCTCGTAGAGCTGCAGATCGACGTGGCTGAACGGCTCCAGCCGACCACCGATCCGGCTCTTGGTCTTGCGGACACCCTTGGCCACCGCCCGGACCCGGCCGTGCCTGCGGGTGAGCAGCGTGATGATGCGGTCGGCCTCACCGAGCTGCTGCACCCGGAGGACGACGCCGATGTCCCGGTAGGTGGGCACTCAGCAGTCCTTCTCAGAAGCCCAGCCGGCGGAGTTGACGCGGATCCCGCTGCCAGTCCTTGGCGACCTTCACCCGCAGGTCGAGGTAGATCCGCGTGCCGAGCAACGCCTCGATGTGCCGGCGGGACGTCGAGCCGACGTGCTTGATCCGCTCCCCGCCCGCGCCCAGCACGATCGCCTTCTGGCTCGGACGCTCGACGAACACCGTCGCATGTACGTCGAGCAGGTCGTCGCGGCCCTCGCGCGGCTCCATCTCCTCGACCACGACCGCGAGCGAGTGCGGCAGCTCGTCGCGGACGCCCTCCAGCGCGGCCTCGCGGATCAGCTCGGCGACCATCACCTGTTCGGGTTCGTCGGTCAGCTCGCCGTCCGGGTAGAGCGGCGGCGACTCCGGCAGGTACTTGGCCAGCAGGTCGGCGAGGAGGCCGACCTGCTCACCGGACTTCGCCGAGACCGGCACGACCTCGGCGAATTCGCCCAGTTGGGAGACCGCGAGCAGCTGCTCGGCGAGCCGCTTCTTGTCCACGAGGTCGGTCTTGGTGACCACCACGAGCACGTTCTTCTTCTTGAGCCCGGCGATCTCGTCGGCGATGAACCGGTCACCGCGACCGACCGGCTCGTCGGCGGGGACGCAGAGCGCGACCACGTCCACCTCCGACCACGTGGCGCGCACCAGGTCGTTGAGGCGCTCGCCGAGCAGCGTCCGCGGCTTGTGCAGGCCAGGGGTGTCGACGAGGACGAGCTGGGCGTCCGGCCGGTGGACGATGCCGCGGACGGTGTGGCGGGTGGTCTGGGGTTTGCTGCTGGTGATCGCGACCTTCGTGCCCACTAGCGCGTTCGTCAGCGTGGACTTGCCCGCGTTGGGGCGGCCCACGAAGCACGCAAACCCGGCACGAAATGAGAGGTCATCGGTCACCCCTTCATTCTCCCACTCCGCATGGCCCGCTCAGGGGCGAGCCTGACAGCCGCGCGCGAGGCGGTCGACGCCGATTTACGTCAAATCCGTTCCCAGCACCTCCGTGGAGGCGGATTTGACGTAAGTCCGCGGGCGGACCCGCTCAGACGCGGGAGCGGATCGCGCCGGACGGGTCGGCGACGAGGATCGGCGCGGCGGCGGTGAGGTCGTGAACGGCGGCGACGCCCAGGGCGTCGGCCTCGTCGGCGGTGGTGACCACGGCGGCCGCCTCCAGGCCCGGTGCCCCGCTGGACACCGCCATAGCGACCGCCACCTGCAGCGCGGAGAGCCCGAGCGACGGCAGGGCCACGGTCGACGCGGCGTAGGTCCGGCCGTCGGTGTCCCGCACTGCCGCTCCCTCCGCCGCACCGGTGCGCGCCCTGGTGGCACGAGCGAGCGTGACGATCTTCGCGTCTTCGGCGCTCAAATCAGACATCGGCGGTGCGACTCTCCTCGCTCAGTTCCTCTTCGGTCTCCGACTGGGCCTCCAGCCTCCGCACCAGCACGGTGCCGATCCGGTTCCGGCGCCCGCCGGCGCTCTCCGCGGTCAGCTCCAGATTCTGGATCCGGACGCTCGCTCCAGGGATCGGCACCTTGCCCAGCTCGTGGGCGAGCAGGCCACCGACCGTCTCGATGTCGTCGGAGTAGTCCGGCAGCTCCACGTCGAGCAGCTCGCCGAGGTCCTCGACCGGCAGCCGGGCCGTCACCCGCACCGACCCGTCGTCCAGCTCCTCGACCGGCGGCCGTTCGTTGTCGTACTCGTCGGCGATCTCCCCGACGATCTCCTCGAGGATGTCCTCGATCGTCACCAGACCGGCGGTGCCGCCGTACTCGTCGATCACGATCGCCATGTGGATGCGCCGCTGCTGCATCTCCCGGAGCAGGTCGGCCACCGGCTTGGACTCCGGCACGAACTCGGCGTCGCGCATCACCTGCTCGACCCGGAGCTGCCGGTCGGCCTCGGGCTGGCCCTGAACCCGCCGCACCATGTCCTTGAGGTACACGACACCGACGATGTCGTCGATGCTCTCGCCCAGCACCGGGATGCGGGAGAAACCGCTCCGCAACGCCAGCGACGTCGCCTGCCGGACGGTCTTCGTCCGCTCGATCCAGACGATCTCCGGCCGGGGCACCATCACCTCGCGGACGATCGTGTCGCCGAGCTCGAAGACGGAGTGAATCATCTCCCGCTCTTCGCTCTCCACGACCCCGCGCTCCTCCGCCAGGTCGACCAGCTCGCGCAGCTCGGTCTCGGTGGCGAACGGGCCCTCGCGGAAGCCGCGGCCGGGCGTCACCATGTTGCCGACCAGGATCAGCAACCGGGCCAGCGGATTGAGCACGCGGCCGAGCCACCGGGTGATCCCGGCGCTGGCCAGCGCCACCGGGTAGGGGTGCAGACGACCGATCGTCCGTGGGCCGACGCCGACCAGCACGAAGCTGACGACGGTCATGCTGCCGGCGGTGACCAGCGCGGCGAGCCAGCCCGGCCCCCAGCGGTCAATTGCTACCAGCGCGACCAGCGTCGTGGCGGTCAGCTCGCAGGCCAGCCGGATCAACAGCAGCAGGCTGACGTGCACCGGCAGGTTGCCGACGAGCGCGAGGAGGTTCGCCGCGCCCCGCGTACCGGCGCGCAGCATCTCCTCGGCCCGCGCCCGGGAGATCTGGTTGAACGCGGTGTCGGCCGCCGCGACCGCCCCGGCCACGACGACGAGCCCGGCGGCGGCCGCCAGCAAGCCCGGCGTGTTCATCAGTGATCGGAGATCGTCGGCTTGAGCGGGATGTCGGCGACAGCAGGGATACCGATGCTGCGCCGGTACGCGCTGATCAGCCGGTTCTGCAGACCGAACATCTCGCGCTCCTCCTCCGGCTCGGCGTGGTCGTAGCCGAGCAGGTGCAGGATGCCGTGGACGGTGAGCAGCATCAGCTCGTCCTCGGTGTTGTGCCCGGCGACCTTGGCCTGCCGTTCGGCCACGGCGGGGCAGAGGACGACGTCACCCAGCAGCGTGGGCTCCGGGCCGTCCTCGTCCGCACCCGGGCCTCGGTCGGCGTCGAGCTCGTCCATCGGAAACGCGAGAACGTCGGTCGGGCCGGTCTTCTCCATCCACCGGTGGTTCAGTTCGGCCATGTAGCCGACGTCGACCAGCAGGAGGGACAGCTCGGCCATCGGGTTGACACCCATCTCGTCCAGGGTGTTCCGCGCGACCGCCAGCAAAGCGGTCTCGTTGACCTCGTGGCCCGACTCGTTCGAGATCTCGATCGACATCGTCTACAGCGTCTCCAGACCGTTCCCGGCTCGTCCGTCGCCTGCTATCCAACACCGCCAGCCGGGCCCACGCGGAGCAGGCCCGGCCGCGGCGGCCGCGTCGAGTCAGCTACGACGGGCCGGACGCCCGCCCGCAGCCCGCCGCCCGCTCCCGTCGCGGGATGCCGGCGGGTGGTCGGAGTCGTACCGCGCGTACGCGTCGACGATGTCGCTGACCAGGTGGTGCCGCACGACGTCGGCGCTGCCCAGCTCCGCGAAGTGCACGTCCTCGACGCCGTCCAGAATGTCGCGGACGACACGGAGGCCGCTGGTGGCGCCCCCCGGCAGGTCGATCTGGGTCACGTCGCCGGTGACGACGATCTTCGAGCCGAACCCGAGCCGGGTCAGGAACATCTTCATCTGCTCGGGAGTCGTGTTCTGCGCCTCGTCGAGGATGATGAACGCGTCGTTGAGCGTGCGGCCACGCATGTACGCGAGCGGCGCGACCTCGATCGTCCCGGCCTGCATCAGACGCGGGATCGAGTCGGGGTCGACCATGTCGTGCAGTGCGTCGTAGAGCGGCCGCAGGTACGGGTCGATCTTCTCGAAGAGCGTCCCGGGCAGGAAGCCGAGCCGCTCGCCTGCCTCGACGGCCGGGCGGGTCAGGATGATGCGATTGACCTGCTTGGCCTGGAGCGCCTGGACGGCCTTCGCCATCGCCAGGTACGTCTTACCGGTACCGGCGGGGCCGATGCCGAACACGATCGTGTGCTCGTCGATCGCGTCGACGTAGCGCTTCTGGTTGAGCGTCTTCGGACGGATCGTGCGACCACGCCTCGAGATGATGTTGAGGGTGAGCACCTCGGCCGGGCGCTCCGCGCTACCCGACTTCAACATCGCGATGGTGCGGTTGACAGCGTCCGGAGTCAGCACCTCGCCGCGTTCGACCAGCGTGAGCAGCTCGGCGAAGAGCCGCTCGGCGAACGCGTTGTCAGCGGGGGTACCGGTCAGCGTGATTTCGTTACCGCGGACGTGGACGTCGGCGGTGACCGAACGCTCGATGAGACTGAGAATGGCGTCGCCGGAGCCCAACAGGCTGACCATCGCGTGGGCGTCGGGGACGACGATGCGGGTTTGCGCCGTGGTCGGCGCTTTGATCTCTGCCATGGGCCGGCCAGGGAGGCCGCTTCCGCCTGCTCTCTTACTCGGGATCTGACTGATTTGTCGGACGTACCCGGAGAGACTCAGCGCCCAACGGGGACGGCACCCTTCGATTCTACCGGCCCAACCCCCCACCTGCCTCGTGAGAATCAAGCCACCCGGCGCCACGGGGGACGAAGTGGGCTCCAATCCCCCGCCGCCGAGGCGCGACCACCCGAGCCGCCGCCCGCAGCGCGGCCGCGCGCACGTTCGGGCGCGCTTTCGGGAAACCACCTGGCGACGGGCGCGGAAGGACTGGCTCAGGGCGGCCGGAGAGCGGTGTCGCGCCCTCGGGACGTCAGTGAGCCCACTCGTCGTAGGTCTGTTGGGTGCGCGTGAAGCGGTAGGTGGCCCACCGCATCAGCTCCACCTTCCCGTCCGGACCGCGGAACAGCTCCAGCCGCTCGCCGGCTTCCCGCCCGGAGACCGTGCGCAGTAAGTCGGGCGCCTCGAACGCGAAGATCGCCGGCGGTGCGGCAGCCACCGCGCTCACCGACCGGCCCTCGAGATGGCCACGGTGCCAGCGGAACACGAACTCGCTGCCCTCCGACCACCAGCGCCCGAGGATGTCCACGTACTCCCGGGGCACCGGCTCGCCGATCGTCCAGGGCTGGATGTCGACCGGATCGTGTTCCAGGCTGGCGGCGATCAGCCTGTGCGGCGCGGCGGTGATGCCACCCGCGGTGCCGGACGAGCCGAGCACGGCGGCGCCGATCGTCACGCCCCGGCGGCACCAGACCCCCGCCAGGAAGCCGGGCATCGCCCCGTTGTGACCGACGTCCAACGCCCGGTCGGAGCCACTGCCCTGCGGCTTGGTCTGCAGTCCGAGACCCCAGCCGGTGTGCCAGTCCACCGGGTCGGTCACCACGACCGGCTCGTACATCTCCTCCAGCGTCGAACGCGCCAGCACGGCCGGGTCCGGCTTCGCGAGGAACAGCGCCCAGCGGGCCATGTCCCCGGCGGTGCTCCAGAGCTGAGCGGCCGCAGCGGCACCCTTCAGGTCGAAGTGCGGCTCCGGCCGGGCGTGGTCGGAGTACTCGTCGACGAGGTACCCCTGCGCGGCGGGCTCCCGCGGCAGGAGCGTGGTGTCGGTCAGGCCCAGCGGGTTGAGTAGCCGATCAGCCAACGCTTCCTCCCAGGTGGCGCCGGTCTTCGCGGCGACCAGCTGGCCGAGGAGGGCGAACCCCAGGTTCGAGTAGTGCCAGCGGCGGCGAGGGCTCAGGACGGCTTCGGCCTTGGCGACTTCCTCCAGCATCCGGGCGTCGTCGGGGACGTCGAGGGTGTCCCAGACGTTGCCCCAGGGCTCCCGCTGGAGCCCGGACGTGTGGTTGAGGATGCTACGGATCGTGAGCTGACCGTGCGCCGGGACCGCGAGGTGGGCGTCGATCGGGTCGTCGAGATCGAGCATTCCCGAGTCGCGTAGCTGCAGGACGAGCACCGCGGTGAGCGTCTTCGTGACCGAGCCGATTCTGAACTGTGTTTCGGGTCGAACCTCCGCGCCGTCTCCGGCGTCTCCGATGTAGAAGCTCCAGTCCGGACGATCGGCGCGGAACACCGCCGCAGCCACGGCCGGCACTCGCTCGTCGGCTTGGAGCGTACGAATGATCCGCTCGCAGGCAGCCGTCGCCTGGTCGGTCGGTGCCATCCCGGTTCTCCTCTCACCGCCGCACCCGAGAGGGTAACCACCGTCCGTACGGTTATGCCGTTTACACAGACAGTGTGACTTTTCCGTGCCAGCTCGGTGGAACCCCGTTACGCGGCGCTTTTGATTGAATACGGAGCGCGAGATTCAGGTCCAACGACCCGTGCGCGTGTTCACGACGGCCAGCGCCGCCACCCCGGCGGTCGACGTCCGGAGCACGGTCGGGCCGAGCCGCACCGGAACGGCGCCGGCGGCGACGAAGGCGTCCAACTCGTCCGGCGCGATACCGCCCTCCGGACCAACCACCAGCGCCACCGACGTCAGTCCGGTCGCCAGCGCGGTCACCGCCAGCGGCTCGACCGCGTCCTCGTGCAGTACGAACGCCGCATCCATCGACGTCAAGATCTTCCGAACGTCCGCAGTGGACGCCAAATCGGCGATCTCCGGCAGCCACAGCCGACGGGACTGCTTCGCGGCCTCCCGCGCGGTACTGCGCCAGCGCGCGAGCGCCTTGTCGCCGCGGGCTTCCTTCCACCGGGTGATCGACCGCGACGCCGACCACGGCACCACCACGTCGACGCCGGCCTCGGTCATCATCTCGACCGCGGCCTCGCCGCGGTCACCCTTCGGCAACGCCTGAACGACGGTGACGACCGGCGACGGCCGAGGCACCCGCTCCACGACGCGGACGTCGAGCCGCAGCGAGTCGCGCTCGGCAGCCACCACGACGCAGGACGCCCGGCCGCCGGCACCGTCGGCGAGCAGCAGCGTCTCCCCCGGCCCCAGACGGCGCACCAGTGCGGCGTGCCGCCCCTCGGGGCCGTCGAGCACCGCCGGGCCGACGGCCGGCAACTCTGCGATCAAAAAGACAGGATCGGTCATGACGACTCCTCCTTAGCGGTCGGAGCCGTCATGACCGATCGATCAACTCTGCTAGCCGCACTTCGCGCAAGCGCTCAGTCAAGCGTGTCCATTGAATGCGTCACGGACTTTGGAGAAAAAACCGCCTTGCTGCCGCATCGGCTCCGGGCGCTCCTCACCCCGCAGCTTGGCCAGTTCGCGGAGGAGACGCTCTTGCTCGGTGTCGAGGCGGGTCGGCGTCCGCACTTCCAGGTGGACGTGCAGGTCGCCGCGACCGTTGCCCCGTAGGTGCGGGACGCCACGCCCGCGGACGCGGACCACCGTGCCCGGCTGGGTGCCCGCCTTGACCTCGATCTGCTCCTCACCGTCGAGCGTCTTGAGGTTGAGCTGGGTGCCGAGTGCCGCCGCGGTCATCGGCAGCGAGACGCGGCAGTGCAGGTCGTCGCCCTGGCGGGTGAAGACGTCGTGCGGTCGCTCGTGCACCTCGACGTAGAGGTCACCGGGCGGACCACCACCGGGGCCGACCTCACCTTCGCCGGCCAGCCGGATCCGCATCCCGTCCTCGACGCCGGCCGGCACCTTGACGGTGAGGGTCCGGCGGCTGCGCACCCGGCCGTCACCGGCGCATCCGGGGCAGGGGTGCGGGATGACCGTGCCGAAGCCCTGGCAGGCCGCGCAGGGCCGGGACGTCATGACCTGGCCCAGGAACGAACGCTGGACCGTCTGCACCTCGCCCCGCCCGCCACAGACCTCACAGGTCGCCGGGTGGGTGCCGGGTGCGGTGCCCGCGCCGGAACACGTGGAACACCGGACCGCGGTGTCGACGGTCAGTTCCTGGTTGACGCCGAACGCCATGTCGACCAGGTCGAGGTCGAGCCGGATCAGAGCGTCTGAACCCGGTCGGGTGCGCGGACGCGGGCCGCGGGTGGTCGCGCCGCCGAAGAAGGCGTCCATGATGTCCTGGAAGCCCATGGTGAACGGGCCACCAGGGCCACCGCCGGGGCCGCTGCCCCCGCCGGGAGCCAGCGGGTCGCCGCCGAGATCGACGAGCTCGCGCTTGGCCGGGTCGGAGAGCACCTCGTACGCGGCCGAGACCTCCTTGAAGCGCTCCTGCGCCTCGGCGTCGGGGTTGATGTCCGGGTGTAGTTCCCGAGCGAGCCGGCGGTAGGCCCGTTTGATCTCCTCGGGCGTCGCGTCGCGCTCCACCCCGAGGATGCCGTAGTAGTCCTTCGCCACGTGTGTGTCCCCAACTCCGGAAGGCATATCCCTACCCAGCCCCGCTCAGTTCCCCGCGAGAATTTCACCGACGTACCGCGCGACGGCGCGGACCGCGCTGATCGTGCCGGGATAGTCCATCCGGGTCGGACCGACCACCCCGAGACCAGCCAGCGCGGTGTCACCAGCACCGTAGGCCGTCGTCACCACCGAAATGCCCCGCAACTCCTCAACCTGGTTCTCGTCGCCGATCCGGACCCGCAACATGCTCGGCGAGTCGACCTCGCCGACGAGCTTGAGGAGCACGACCTGCTCCTCGAGCGCCTCCAGGATCGGGAAGACCGACCCACGGAAGTCCACCGTACTGCGCGTGAGGTTGGCGGCGCCCGCCAGGACGACGCGTTCCTCGCGTCGCTCGACGAGCGTCTCGAGCAGGACGCTGGCGACCGTGGTGAGCGCCGGACGCAGGGCGGGCGTGATCGTGTCGAGCAGTTCCTCGACCCGTCCCGGGGCGTCGGAGAGCCGCTGCCCCACGAGCGCGTTGTTCACCACCGTCCGGAGGACGTTGACGTCGTCGTCGCCGATGCCGGCCGGGAACTCGACCGTGCGCTGGTCGACCCGGCCGGTGTCGGTGATCAGTACCAGCAGCAACCGGTTCACCGACAGCTGGACCAGTTCGATGTGGCGCACCGAGCTGCGAGTCAAGCTCGGGTACTGCACGACCGCGACCTGGCGGGTGAGCTGCGCCAACAACCGCACCGTGCGCGCCACGACGTCGTCCAGGTCGATCGCACCGGTCAACAGCGTCTGGATCGCCCGCCGTTCGGCGGCTGACAGCGGCTTCACACCGGCGAGCCGGTCGACGAAGAGGCGGTAACCCTTGTCGGTCGGGATCCGCCCGGCGCTGGTGTGCGGCTGGGCGATGTAGCCCTCTTCCTCCAGCACCGCCATGTCGTTCCGGATCGTCGCCGGGGAAACTCCGAGTTGGTGCCGTTCGGCCAATGCCTTGCTGCCGACCGGTTCCTCGGTGTTGACGTAGTCCTGCACGATCGCCCGGAGAACGGCCAGCTTCCGCTCGTCGAGCGTCACGCTGTCACCTCCCGACCACCCTGCTCCCCGGAGCGGGCCCCATGGAGTGGCCCCTCGATCTTGGCACTCCGTTGATGAGAGTGCCAAGCATACGGGCGGATAGGGCCGTCCGCTTCCTTCGTGCGCGGAGAATCACCCGCCGAACGGCGAATTCACGGGGCGCACTCGCGTCGCTACGGTCTCAGGCCCGGGCGGTCGCCTGTTCGGTGAGGCCGTCGCAGATCACCCGGCAGATCTCGCCCAGTTGGGCGACCTGCTCCGGGCTGAGGCGGTCCATCAAATGCTTCCGCACCTCCGCGACGTGTGCGGGCGCGGCGGCCTTGAGTACGGAGTAACCCTCGTCGGTGAGGACGGCGAGCGCGCCGCGTCCGTCGGTGGGGCAGCTCTCCCGGCGCACCCAGCCGCGCTCCTCCAGCCGGGAGACCGCGTGCGACAGCCGGCTGCGGGAGGAGAGGGAGGAATGCGCCAGCTCGCTCATCCGTAGCCGGTGGCCGGGGACGTCGGACAGCCGGACGAGGATCTCGTAGTACGTGTGGGGCATACCGGCGTCGCGCTGCAACTGGCGGTCGAGCGCCTCGTTCAACAGCCGGTTCGCTTCGATGTACGAGCGCCAGGTGCGCTGCTCATCCGGGCTGAGCCACCGCGTCTCCGCCACTGGACCACCTTCGCTCTTTCGCCTGCATCAGCGCCCCGAAGCCTAACCCGATCGTTGTGTCAGACCGGGTACTCCGGGTGGGCGTCTGTCACTCCGTCAGCATCCGACCTCACCGGTTGTGAGCAGGCGACTTCTGTCACAGCCCCGACTGTCACCGGCGGACAGCAGCCGTACGCTGCCTGCGTGACCGATCCCACCGCGCCGCGGCCGCCCGGTTCGCCCGAATCTGCGCCGTTCAGCGCCCCTCCGGGTCACCCGACGTCCGGCCCGGCGTACCCGACTTCCGGACCGGCTTACCCGACCTCGTCCGGGGGTGCGCCGACGTCCGGTGGGGCCTACGGGAGCCCGGGCGACTACGGCCCGCCTGGCGGTTACGGCCGGCCCTACGGACAGCCCAGCAGTTACGGCCAGCCGGGTGGCTACGGGCAGCCGGGCGGTCACGCGCAGCCGGGTGGGCACGGGCAGCCGGGCGGTTACGCACAGCCGGGCTATGGGCAGCCGGGTGGGCACGGGCAGCCGGGCGGTTACGCACAGCCGGGCTATGGGCAGCCGGGTGGGCACGGGCAGCCGGGCGGTTACGCACAGCCGGGCTATGGGCAGCCGGGTGGGCACGGGCAGCCGGGCGGTTACGGGCAGCAAGCCGGGGTGAGGCAACCCACGCACGGCGGATACCCGGCCGCGGCACCGGTCGACGACACGCAGACCTGGAACCTGGTCGCGCACTTCGGTGGCGTTCTCGGGGTGGTCGTCGGCGGGACGGTCGCCGGGTGGGTGGCGCCGCTGATCGCCTACGGTGTCCGCGGCAACACGAACCCGAGCGTCCGTGCGCACGCGGTGGAGGCGCTGAACTTCCACATCACGTGGGCGATCGCGAACGTCGTCGCGCTGACGATCTTCTTCTGCGGCAGTGCGATCACCTTGGGCTTCGGCGCGTTCGTCCTTTGGGTGTTCCCGCTGGCCACGTTCCTGATGTCGGTGGTGTTCGGTGTCATCGCCGGCGTCAAAGCCGCGAACGGCGAGCTGTACCACTACCCATTGACGGTGAAGCTGATCAAGTAGCGGCTCGCGCGCTCAGGGCAGCAGGGCGCGTACCACCGCGTCGGCGAGCAGGCGACCGCGCAGCGTCAGCACCGCCTGGCCACCGCGGTGGGCCGCTGGGTCCAGCAGCCCGTCGGCCACCGCCTGCGCCGCTGCGGCGCGCCCTGCGTCGTCCAGAACCGGCAGGGGCAGTCCGTCGGCCAGACGGAGCCGGAGCAGCACGTCCTCCACCCGCCGGTCCTCGGCCTCGAGGACCTCCCGGGCCTGCGCCGGCGAGGTCTTGCCCGCCAGGCGGTCGGCGTACCGCGCCGGGTGGCGCACGTTCCACCAGCGGACGCCGCCCGCGTGGCTGTGCGCGCCCGGGCCGACGCCCCACCAGTCGCCGCTCCGCCAGTACAGCTCGTTGTGGCGGCACCGCGCAGCCTCGTCGGCCGCCCAGTTCGACACCTCGTACCAGTGCAGGCCGAGGGCCGAGAGCGCGGTGTCCGCCATCAGGTACCGATCGGCGAGCACGTCGTCGTCGGGCGCCGGCAGCACGCCGCGGGCGATCTGCCGCGCCAGCCGCGTCCCGTCCTCGACGATCAGCGCATAAGCGCTGACGTGGTCCACCCCGCCCGCCGCGACGGCCTCCAGCGACGCTGCCCAGTCCTCGTCGGTCTCCCCCGGCGTTCCGTAGATCAGGTCGAGGTTGACGTGCGCGAACCCGGCGCCCCGCGCCTCCTGGGCGGCCTGCACCGCCCGCCCCGGCGTGTGCCGCCGGTCGAGTACCGCGAGCACGTGCGAGCGCGCCGACTGCATCCCCAGCGACACCCGGGTGAACCCGGCTGCGCGCAGGGCGGCGAGCGAGGTGGGGTCCACCGACTCGGGGTTCGCCTCGGTGGTCACCTCGGCGTCGGTGGCGAGCCCGAAGACGTCGTCGATCCGGCCGAGGACCCGGGCGAGGTGGTCGGGCGGGAGCAGTGTCGGGGTTCCGCCGCCGACGAACACCGTGTCCACCCTGGGCAGACCGCCCGGTGCACCGCCGAGCACGGTACCGGCCAGATCGACTTCGGCGAGCGCCGCTTCCAGCCAGCTGTCGGCGTCGGTTCGTCCCGCGCTGCCCAGCTCACCGGGGGTGTAGGTGTTGAAGTCGCAGTATCCGCAGCGCGCCGCGCAGAACGGCACGTGCACGTAGATCCCGAAGCCACGCTCACCGAGCCGAGCGAGCGCGCTCTCGGGGAGTCGGCCGTCGTCCGGGGCGGGCTGCCCGTCGGGCGGTGGTCCAGCCATGTCTCCAGTGTGTCAGCAGTTTTGCGGAAGCAGCGCTTCCTCCTCACCGCATGCTTACGCGGACGTCGTAGGCTCGGGAGCGGGCGCCTCGGTACCCGCTCGGCGGCGTTCACAAACACACGGCGTTAACACTGGTGACGGCTTATTCCAAGGACGGAGATCGTGCTGCCAGAACGGAGGGGCGGGCGGATGCGCAAGGCGGCCGTGCTCGCGGTCGTGTTGATCGCTCTCGCGGCGGTGTCCGTGGTCGGCGTGTCCAGACTCACCAAACTGCACGTGCCGTTCCTGTCCGACACCTGCCGCAGCTACGCCGCCGACAAGGTGGTGCGCCTCGCGCCCGACCAGCTGACGCACGCGGCGACGATCGTGGCGGCAGCCGTGCGTCGCGACCTGCCGGAGCGGGCGGCCGCCATCGCACTCGCCACCGCGTTCCAAGAGTCGAAGCTCCGCAACCTCACCACCGGCGATCGCGACTCGGTGGGCCTGTTCCAGCAGCGTCCGTCCCAGGGCTGGGGCACCCCGGAGCAGCTGCAGGACCCCCGGTACGCCGCAGGCGAGTTCTACGAGCACCTGGTCAAGGTGCCCGGCTGGCAGAAGATGCGCCTCACCGACGCCGCCCAGGCCGTGCAGCGCAGCGCCCACCCGGAGCTGTACCAGAAGTGGGAGGCCGACGCGACGACGCTCGCGGCCGCGCTGCTCGGCGACGAGGCCGGCGCCGTCACCTGCCAGTTGCGCCGTCCGCCGGACCGGGTCGGGCCGGAGGCGAGCACCGCGCTGGTCGGCGAGCTCGCGGCCGACCTGGGCAAGCTCACGGTCAACCCGACGGTCGACGGCGACGTGCCGATTCTCACGGTCGCGGTGGGCGGCGGCAGCAAGTCACGGCTGGGATGGCAGTCCGCGCACTGGTTCGTCGCGAAGGCGCACGAGTACGGCGTCCGCCGGGTGGCGTTCGCCGGGGACGTCTGGACCGCCGACAGCGGAAAGTGGCAGCGCGACAAGTCCGCGCCGGGTGACAGCTACGTCGAAGTCAGGATGGCTGCGGCGAGTTAGCGCTAGCGGCGGTGACCAGTTTGCGGGCGCGCTCCTGGAGCTCGGGCGGCAGCTCGGGGGCGTCGAGCAGACGCGGTGCCAGCGACCGCTCGCCGGTGAGCGCGCGGAACACCTCGCCGATCGTCACCCCGTGGTCCGGGCGGTGGACGATCCGCACCGCGTCGCCGGCACCGAGGTCGCCCTCCTCGATGATCCGCAGGTAGGCGCCCGGCACCGCGCGGCGGGTGAAGCGCTTGACCAGATCCGGCACGTCCCAGAAGCCGGCGAACGTCCGGCAGGGAATGCGCGGCCGGCTGACCTCCAGAACCGTGCTCCCGACCTCCCAGCGCTCGCCGATCACCGCACCGGTGCAGTCGACACCGCTCGTCGACAAGTTCTCGCCGAACGCCCCGAACGGCACCTCCCGGTCGAGCTCGGCCGCCCACCAGGCCGCGTCCTCGCGGGCGTAGGCGTAGACGGCCTGGTGGTAACCGCCGTGGTTCTTCGTGTCGGCGATCACGTCACCGACCAGGCCGACGCCCTCGGCCCGGACCCGCCCCGGCACCGGACGCTTGTCGATGCCGGTACTCCCGACGCTCTGCGTCCACGGAACGACTCGCAGAACACCGATGTTGACCGATTCGACGACGCCGGGCGCAGGGAGGGTCATAACGTTCAGCCTAAGCGGGGCTCACCACGCCAGCTTCAGTCGCTACCGCTGCGGCGCAGGTAGGTCACCACCGCTAGTACCCGGCGATGGTCGTCGGCATCGAGCGGCAGGTCGAGTTTGGCCAGGATGTTGCCGATGTGCTTGGTGACCGCCGCCTCGGTGACGACGAGCGCCCTGGCGATCGCGGCGTTCGACCGGCCCTCGGCCATCAGCGCGAGCACCTCGGCCTCCCGGGAAGTCAGCCGGTCGAGCGGGTCGGAGCGTCGGCGCAACAGCTGCCGGATGACCTCCTGGTCGACCACCGTGCCACCGCCCGCCACGCGTGCCACCGCATCGGCGAAGTCGTCGACGTCACCGACCCGGTCCTTGAGCAGGTAGCCGACCCCGGCTCCGTCGGCGGTGTCGAGCAGCTCGGCCGCGTACGTCTGCTCGACGTACTGACTGAGCACCAGCACCGGTAGGTTCGGCCGCCGGGACCGCAGGGTGACCGCGACCCGTAGGCCGTCGTCGGTGTGTGTCGGCGGCATCCGGACATCGGTGACCACCAGGTCGGGATCGGTTCGCTCGACCGCGGCGTCCAGCGCCGGCGCGTCCCCGACCGCGGCGACGACCTCGTGGCCGTACCGGGTGAGCAGCGCGACCAGCCCTTCTCGCAGCAGCACGCTGTCCTCGGCCAGGACGATCCGCAGCACGGCGCTCTTGGACTCCGGGTCCATCAGCAGGGAATCTCCACGCGGAGCAGCGTAGGGCCACCGATCGGGCTGACCAGCGTGAGGACCCCGTCGACCACCGAGACGCGATCGGCGAGCCCCACCAGGCCGGTGCCGCGCCCCGCGTCGGCGCCGCCCACGCCGTCGTCGATCACCTCGACGATCAGCCGGCCGTCGTCGATCCGGCCACGCACGGTGGCCTCGGTCGCCTGGCTGTGCCGGTCGACGTTGGTCAGCGCCTCGGTGACGACGAAGTACGCCGCGGCCTCCACCTCGCGGGGCAGCCGACGTGGCAGCGCGATCTCCACGCTCACCGGCACCGACGCCCGACCGGCCACATCGGCCACCGCCGGCGCCAGGCCGCGGTCGGTGAGGAGTTGCGGGTGCACCCCGCGGATCAGCTCGCGCAGCTCACCGAGGGCCAGCTTCGCCTGCTCGTGTGCGGACGTCACCCGCCGGCCGGCGTCGGAGTCGGGCGGCAGGTCGAGGCGGGCCAGCCCGAGCTCGACGGTGAGCGCGACCAGCCGCTGCTGGGCGCCGTCGTGCAGGTCACGCTCGATGCGGCGCCGCTCGGCCTGGAAGGCGTCCACGAGCCGGGCACGCGAGCGGGTCAGTGCCACGACCCGCTCGCCGGGCTCGACCTCTCGACCGGCGAGCAGGAGGCGGGTGAGCTGCGCCCGGCCGGCCGCCCATGCCGTGATCAGGTAGGCGAACACCACCAGGAGGAGCAGCCCGATCGGGACGAGCGACCAGGCCTCGACCACGGTGTCGACCGACCAGCCGGGACCCATCTGCAGCCCGCTGCCCGAGTCGGGGTCCAGCCAGACGATCAACGGCGCTCCGAGCAGGATTCCGACGAACGAGCCGGCGATCATCAGACCCAGCATGTCGGCGATGCCGAGCACCGCGAGCAGCAGTGTGGCGCCGAACTCGCGCCAGGTCGCCACCTCGCGGTACCGCTGGGTGAACCACGCCCACGGTCCTGGCCGGGTCGGCGGCACGTGCGGGTCGACGACCGGCACGTCGTCGACCAGGCGGAGCCGCCAGCGTTCGATCGGCGCCACGATCAAGCCGGTGAGCGGGATCATCGCCAGGACGACCAACCCGACGAGGAACACCGACAGGACCGCACCGGTCACCGCGATGACGAACAGCGCCATCGCGATCACGAAGCCGAGCACGCTGCCGGACACCACGTAGACCAACGCGCGCCACGGCCAGGACGAGAACAGGAACCGACCCGGCGGGCGGATCAGCGCCTGCCAGGCGGTGCGGGGGCGCTCCCCCCGTCCGCTCACCGGCAGGTTGGGCGACGTCGCCGGTGGGCCGGGCAGGGTCAGGGTGGGCTCGATGCCGGTCATATTGGAGACGGTAGGTGGCGCCCACCGCGGTGTCGGTAGAGCTGGACATACTCCCGACGGTCGAGCGTGCTATTCCGTCTGCCCCACTCCCCTCCGGGAACCCCGCTGCTCTAGGCCGGCAGATCCCACGTGATTTCGGGGAGGCCCGCATCGGCCAGGGCCTTGTTCGTCGCGCTGAACGGACGGCTGCCGAGGAAGCCGCGAGGGTTCATCGGGCTCGGGTGGCCTGCCTCCAGGACGACGTGCGCCGGGTTGGTGACCAGCGCGGCCTTCTTCCGGGCGTAGCTACCCCACAGCAGGTACACCACGCGGTGATCGAGGGCGTTCACCGCGCGGATCGTCGCGTCGGTGAACTCCTCCCACCCCTTGTTGGCGTGCGAGCCCGGCTTGCCGCCACGCACGGTCAGCACCGCGTTGAGCAGCAAGATGCCCTGCTCGCCCCACGGGGTGAGCTCGCCACTGGCGGGCATCGGACTCCCGACGTCGGCGGCCATCTCCTTGAACACGTTGCGCAGCGACGGGGGCACCCGGGTGCCGGCCCGGACGCTGAAGCACAGCCCGTGCGCCTGCCCGGGACCGTGGTACGGGTCTTGCCCGAGCAGCAGCACCCGGACCTGATCGGGCGCGCAGAGCCGGTACGCGGCGAACAGGTCCTCGACCGGCGGGTGGACGGTCTGCTCCGCGTACTCCCGCTCGACGTACTCCCCGAGTGCCGCGACGCGCTCCCGGTCGAGGAACGGCGTCAGCACGGCCTGCCACGGCTCGGGCAACAATCCGATCAGGTCGAGTGGCATCGCGGCTGCTCTCTCTTTCGTCCGGTCCGACTGCGTGCACGCTAGGGCACCGGTACGACAGTTCGTGAACCACCCACTGTGGACCGAGAGGTAGGCCCAGCTCTACCTCGGGGTCTCCACCCTTCCGGCGTGACCGACCGGGTCCGCGGGCGGTTGGCTCAAAGCATGCTCGCCACCGACCAGACCGCCATCGTCGCCGCCGCACTCCACGGCGTCCGGAAGGTCTACCGCACCCGGAGCCAGCGGGTCACCGCGCTCGACGGGGTCACACTCACGTTCCCGACCGGAACCTTCACCGCGGTGATGGGGCCGTCCGGGTCGGGCAAGTCGACGCTGCTGCAGTGCGCGGCGGGCCTCGACTCCCCCACCGAAGGCACCGTGGAGGTCGCCGGAGTCCTCGTCGACAAGCTGAACGAAACCCAGCGCACGCTGCTGCGACGCGACCGGATCGGGTTCGTGTTCCAGTCGTTCAACCTGCTGCCGTCGCTGACCGCCGCGCAGAACGTCGAGCTGCCGCTGCGGCTGGCCCGACGACGCCCCTCCGCTGCCCAGATCGGGGACGCGCTGGCCGCCGTCGGGCTCGCCGAACGCGCCCGGCACCGCCCGACCGAGCTCTCCGGTGGACAGCAGCAGCGGGTCGCGATCGCACGTGCGCTGATCAGCCGCCCCGCCGTGCTCTTCGCCGACGAGCCGACCGGCGCCCTCGACAGCACCACGTCCCGCGAGGTGTTGACGCTGCTCCGCGGCCTGGTCGACCAGGATCGCCAGACGGTCGTGATGGTCACGCACGACCCGATCGCCGCCTCCTACGCCGACCGGGCGGTGTTCCTCGCCGACGGTCGCGTCGTCGGTGAACTCGCCGCACCGACCGCCGACGCGGTGGCGGCCCGCCTCGCCCACCTGGAGTCCTGATGCTCGCACTGGACACGCTGCGGTCGCGCTGGAGCGGGCTGCTCGGCACGATGGTCGCGGTCGCGCTCGGGGCGGCGCTGATCAGCGGTGCCGCGCTGCTTCTCGCCGGCGTGGCCGCGCGGGACGGCGTCCAGACCACGCTCGCCCGGTACGCGGCGGCGTCGATCGTCGTGCAGGGCGCGCGGCAGTCCGACGACCAACTGGCCGAGCAGCCACCGCCGCCGCCCGGCCTGGCTACGCGGCTGGCGTCCGTCCCGGGCGTCGCGGCGGCGATTCCGGACGTGCTGTTCACCGCCCGACTCGATCGAGGGTCGGTCGAGGGGCACGGCTGGTCGAGCGCCCGGTTGGCCGGAGCGTCGCTGGTACGGGGCACTGCGCCCGCCGACGGTGAGGCGGTCGTCGGACGCGAGCTGGGTATCGCCCCGGGCGGCACGCTGCGCCTGCGGACGGCGGACGGCGAGCACCGGCTGCGCGTCTCCGGGCTGCTGGATCGGCCCGGTCTGTACGTCTCCGACCGAGACGCGGCCCGGTGGGGAACGGTTCGCGCCGTCGGGGTCCTGTCCAACGCTCCTGTCGACGAGGTGGCAGCGGCCGTCCGCCGGGTCGGCGGACCATCCGTCGTGGTGCGTACCGGCGACGACCGGGTGCTGGCCGAGCCGAACCCGGACCGGGTGCAACTCGACGACGCGACGTCGCTGCTCGGTGTCTCCGCCGGGCTGGCCGGGTTCGTCGCGATCTTCGTGGTCGCCTCGACGTTCGCGTTCGCCGTTTCGCAGCGCCGTCGCGAGTTCGCGCTGCTCCGGCTGGTCGGTGCGTTCCCCCGGCAGGTGCGGCGGATGGTGTACCTGGAGGCGCTGCTCGTCGGGGGTGCCGCCGCTGCCGCCGGATCGGTGCTCGGCATTCCGCTCGCACACGTGTACGCCTGGAGCTTGCAGCGGGCCGAGCTGGTGCCGTCGTCGTTCGCGCCGCACGCCCGGCTGTGGCCGCTGACGCTCGGGTTCGGGATCGGGCTGGTGGTCGCGCTGATCGGCTCCTGGACCGCCGCCCGCCGCGCCGGACGCGTCCCGCCGGTGGACGCCCTGCGGGACGCCGCGGTGGAGCGTCGCCCGATGACGGTCGGCCGCTGGTTCTTCGGGCTGCTGTTCCTCGCGGGTGCGGTGGCGATGATCGTGGTCGCGGGACAGATCGAGAACGAGGCGGCGATCGCGCTGACGGTCTTCGTCGGCGAGCTGTTCGTCGTGGCGTTCGCACTGCTGGCCCCGGTGCTGCTGCCGCCGGTGATCCGGTTGGTCAGCCTTCCGCTGGCGTCCGCACGGGGCGCCGAGCCGATGCTGGTGCGGCAGGGAGCGCTGACCGCGGTACGCCGGGTGGCGTCGACGGCGGCGCCGGTGCTGGTGACCGTGGGGGTGGCCGGTTCGATGATCGGCGCGATCGCCACCCTGGCCCAGGCCACCGACGCCGATCTGCGGGCCCGCCTGACCGCTGACCACGTCGTGGTGCCGGCCGGCGCCGCGGGCGTGGATGCGGCGGTGCCGGCAGCGATCCAGGCAGCCACACCCGACGCGGTGGTGTCGGCCCCGCTGGCCACCACGGTCTGGGAGGTCACGCCGGTCGATCCGGACGGAGGAGGACGCCTCGGCCACGGGATCACCGGCGACGTGCTCGGGGTGGACCCCGCCACGCTGCGCCGCACGCTGGACGTGGAGGTCGTCTCCGGGTCGCTGGACGACCTGCGCCCCGGCACGATCACGGTGCCGGACTTCTCCGGGCTGGAGGTCGGCTCACCGGTCATCGTGACGTTCGCCGACGGCGCGACCGAGCGGCTGCGGGTGGCCGCGGTCGTGTCCTCGCTCCAGTCGACCAGCGTGCTGGTACCGATCGACACGGTTCGCGCGCACGACCCCGGCGCCCAGGCACCCGCGGTGTACGTCCGGGGCTCGTCCGCCGACGCCGTCCGGGCGGCCGTCGGCGGGCTCGGCGTGGACGTGATCGGTCGGGCCGCCTACGCCGACAGCCGCAGCGCCGAGGCGAACGAGGGCAACCAGCTGGCACTGGTCGCGCTGCTGGGGGTGGCCCTGCTCTACACCGGGCTGGCGATCGTGAACACGCTGCTGATGGCCACGTTCGACCGGCGGCGCGAACTGGCTCTGCTGCGGCTCTCCGGGGCGACCCCTCGCCAGGGCGTCCGGGTGGTGGCCGGTGAGGCGGTGCTGGTCGTGCTGGTCGGCGTCGGGATGGCGGTCGCCGCCACGGTGTTCAGCCTGCTCGGCCTCGCCAATGCGCTCGGTCGCACGGTTGCGGACGCCACGCCGGTGGTGCCGTGGGTGCCGATCGGTGTGTCGACGCTGGTGTGCTTGGTGCTGGCACTCGGCGCGACGGTGCTGCCCGCGCTGACGATGCTCCGCCGCCCCGCCGTCGACCTAGCCGCAGCCCCCTAGCCCGGACGAGCGGCCGCCGCGAGGCCTTTTCGGGAAGACCACCGCACGCCGCGCGCTGAGGCACGCATTCTCGGGAAGAGCGGCCCTCCATGTGCCCGCAGAGGTGGCCTTCCCGGAAAAACTGGCCCGGGGCCCGGCGGCCCGGG
>NZ_BAAAYN010000020.1 GCF_039536245.1 Cryptosporangium minutisporangium
GTTCTCGACGGCGGCCGGGCCGATCACGGTGGATAGCCCGGCCGGCTCGGCCGAACGCGCTTGCGTCGCGGCGGGGGCGGAGCGTCGCCGGATGCGGAGGCTCATCGGGGTGCTCCTGCGGTAACAGCCTCGCCGGGATGGGCGCGAGGCCATGCGGTGTCGGCGGGGGTGTAGGGGTCGGCGGCGCAGGTCAGGACCGCGACGGCGCGTTCGCCGTCCAGGACTGCGGTCTGCGCACCCAACGCGGTGAGCGCCGACGCGGTGTGCTCGGCGCGGCGCAGCACATCGGTGTCACGGCCGGCGGTGTCGGTGACGGCGATCGTCACGGTGCGCCACAGTGGATCGCGGCGGGCGGCGAGTTCATCGAGGAATGCCGCATAGTCCTCGGCCGCCTCTGCCAGGGCCGGGTTGGCGATCGTCTGCGCGGTCTGCGCGATGCGGTGGGCGTGACCGGACAGGTCGACGCGTTGGGTGGAGACCACGATCTGCACCGGACAGGTGAGGCTGTTGAGCCATCGGCCGTAGGCGCCGAGCAGCGCGGCCTGCTCGGTGCCGGTGCGCAGGCCGATGTTGACCGTGGTGCACCCGACCAAGGCCACCGTGCCGGCGCCGGTGTCGATGACGCCGGCGTTGCTGATTGCGTCCGCCGGTAGCCGCAGCGTCGGCACGCGCGGCAGCGACGGACTCGTCTCCGGTGCCCAGTCGGGTACAGGCGCGGAACGCCCCGCGGCTGGCGCGAGCCGCTTCGGGTCGCGGACGTGCTGGACCGCGGCGAGCAGCCAGGCGTCCATCGACAGGCCGTCGCGGCGGCCGAGCGCCAGCACGATCGCCACACCGGCGAGTGGAATGAGCAGCGCCAGCAGGACCGGTTGGGGCAGCAGTCCACCCAGGCCACGGAGGAGGCCGTAGCCAGCGACCGCAGCCACCGCCAGGATCGCCAGCTGCCGGGCGGTGAGCCCGTAGACGATCTTGTCCGGCGTGTCGACATCGGCGGGAACCCGGGCCCGAGGGGCCTCGTCGGGATCGGTCCTCACGGCGCCTCCAGACCAGCGGCGCGCGCGGTGTGGCAGCGCGCCGCCGCCTTCAACGCACGGGTGTAGACGTCGACGCCGGCCGTGATCTGCTCGCGGGTGTAGGAGTAGATCGCCCGGCCGGTAGGCCAGGCGACCGCGACGATCCCAGCCGCGGGCTGACGCCCAGCGGGCCCAGCCTTAGCGACCTCGGACGCACCAACCTCGAACGGTGGTGTCTCGGACGCGGGCGGCGCGAGCAGGGGAGTGCCGGCCATGGTTGCGGCGGTCGAGTGTGGTGGGGTGATGACGGCGATGAGGGTGATCACGGTTGCCTCCTGGTGGTTGTGCGGCGGCTCTTCAACGAGCGGGTGTAAACGTCGACGCCGCGGGCGAGTTCCTCGCGTGTGTAGGGGCGAACAGGGCGGCCGGTGGGGTAGGCGACACCGACCCGGCTGGGGCCCCCGCCGGCGGGACGGGGCAGCGGTCGGGCGGGGGCGCTGCGTCCGGGGCGCGTCGGCCAGGTGGTGATCTGGATCCGGGTGCCACCGCCACCGGAGGTCCGGCGGGCGCCGGGGATGCGGCGCAGGGAGCGGGTCAGCTGCTGAACGAGGACGATCCGCGCGACCGTGGCGAGCCCGGACGGTTTGGGCTGGGTCACGTAGCGGCGAATCAGCGCGGGGATCTTGATGACCGCCCACAGCAGGCACACCACGGTGAGCAGGTTCATCACCGCGCCGGGTTCACCGGGCAGGCCGAGCATGGGCAGGTTCGCGTCCGGGTTGAGGAAGATCGTCAGCGTGGTGTGGAGCGCGACGGCCTGCAGGACGACGGTGCCGAGTGCGCCGAGCAGAGTCCGCCACCACAGCTTCGCTGCGCCCTCGGTCTGCGGTGTGCCGTGTAGCGCGAGCGCAATCGGCGCGATTCCAACGGCGACGACCAGCACTCCGAGCCGAACGATCCACTGCACGACAAGCACGCCGACGAGGATCGCGATCAGCAGGCCGATCACCAACAGCAGGATCCCGGTGTCGCTGACCGGCTTCTTGGTATCCAAGGACGCCAGCGTCAGGTCACGCAGCTGCTGCATGGACTTGGGTGAGGTGATGCTCTGGCTCGTCAACGAGGCGGTCAGCGCGTTGGCTACCTGAATCGCCGTCGAGCAGATCGGTCCGGAGAAGTTCGCCGCGATCAGCCCGATGATCAGCCGCGGGACCAGCTCACCCGGCCCGACGCGGGATTGCAGGGTGTCGCGTCCCATGATCTGCAGCGCTGTCCACAGAAACGCCAGTACGTAGCAGGCGTTCACCACGTCCAGACAGGTGCCGGCCAAGGCGGCGACCTGGGGCAGCTCGGTGACATCCGGGCTGACGAACACCGTGGCCGACAACAGGCCCCACAGCGTGTTCAGCGCGCCGACGACCGCTGCGAGCAGCACCGGATAGATGGTGCCGGTGATCCAGTCGGCCACCGGTCAGCCCCCGATCCACCCGCGGACGATCCCGAGCAAGACCGGCGCCAGGATCGCCAGGGCGTAGCCGATCAACGCGGACTTGAACGCGGACTTGGCCTTCTCCACCTCGGTGGGGTCGCCGCCGGCGGCCAGGTACCGCAGGCCCCCGATGGTCAGGAAGAGCGTGGCGACGCCGGCGAGGATCCCGACGACCCAGGTAGTGATGTTGGTGATGATCTGCGGCAGGCTGTAGACGGCGAGGATCTGCGGGTCCGCGGCGGTCCGCAGTTCGGTGGCGGTCTGCAGTTCGGTGGCGATCGGTGGCTCGGCGAACGCTGGGGCCGCTCCCAGCGCGATTGTCAGGAGGACGGCGGCCAGCGTTGTGCCGGTGTGTGTGGCGATGCGCTGGATGGTGCGGCGGTTCATGGGTGGACTCCTCCCGCCCCGGGGAGACCGAGGCTTTGATCGGGATGAGGTGCGCCACCGGGAACCGAGGCGGGGCCGTGGGAGCGCTGCTCCTTTCAGCCGGAGGTGGATCGAGTGCGAACACGGCCACTCAGGCCGGCCGCGCCCCGATCCCCGGGGCGCTGACAACGGCCCCGTGCGGGTCCGATGTCTTGCCCACCAAGGCCGTCGGTTGGGCGGCCAACACGACGCCCGGTTCGGCGACCGAACCCAACGGCGACCCAACCGCGACCGGCTGCGGCCCCGCGCCGACCGACTGCGCCCGGGGACGGTGCAACCCGACGCCGGGTCGCACCGTCCCGCCCAGAGGGCCTCACGCCGCGGATCTTGGTTGTGGCGGCGCGGGTCTGGGGCGTGGCAGCACGCGTTCGCGCCGGCCACAGCGGCACGAACGCCAGATCGCCGTCGCGGATGGCGTCGACGAGCCGCTGTTCGGCTTTACGTCGCCAGGCCGAGCCCAGGCCGGCGCTGATTCCGATCCGCGCGCCGGCCCGCGCCAGCGTGGCGCCCTCCAGGCGGGTCTCGGCGATCAGGTGCGCCTCGTCGACGTCCAGGACGCCGGCGGCGACCGCGCGGGCCAGCACCAGCTCGGGGTGGTCCCACGGGTAGATCGGTGCGATCGGTCCGGTCGCCTCCGCTCGGACCAGCTGTGCGTCGGACTCGGCGTCGCGAGCCTTGCGGGCAGCGCGCACACCGGCGTCGATCAACCTGCCGCAGATCCGCGGCGGGTCCAGATCGATAGTCGTGAGGCGCGCAACGAAACCGGTCAGCAGCTCAGCGTCCAAATCGTGGGTGTCGCCCCGCCAGCCCGCGGCGAGCAATCCGGCGGCATGGCGCAGCCCCGGCATCGCGACCCCGACCGCGGCCACCACCCAGGCCGGGCCGTCGCGACGGGCCCGCACCACCAGTTCACGCCACACCTCGTCGCGGACGTGCGCGCTGGCCTGCGGCGAGAGAAGCAGCGCGCGCAGCCGCTCCAACGGGATGATCTCCTCGGGCAGGCCCTCGACGCCGCGGCCGTCGAACCCGACGTGGGTCGGCGGCTGCACGAGCAACACGAAGGCGCGTTCGGCCGCGGCCAGGGGAGAGGAAGGCCAGGAGCGAGCAGACATGACAACCTCGCAGACAAGGGATCGGCGCCGCGCGCCTCCGGCGGCGCGAGGCCCCTATCCGCGCACACCCACCGAACAGCATCGACCTCAGCCATCGTCCCGGCAGGATGCATTTGGCCTGCTCAAGGCCGGTGTTCACCCAACACCCAACGGCTCGGGGCCGGTCGAGTACGTACTCGCCGCGGCGCCTAACGGCGCAGGTGGGCATGTTTGTTGGGCAGTGTTGGGTCGATGGGACACCACGGCCGACCGCCACGCGATCGCGTTGCCACAGTCGCGCCACCACGCCGCATACCGCGCAGTGCTGCAGCCGCGCGTCTCGGACTTCGAGCGTCGAACCTCTCAGCGGGCAGGCGCTCCAACCCGTCCCAGATCACCGGTGGCCCGAGCGAGTTACTCCCACGATGGCCGGTTCCCTTGCCTGATGGGGGACCGGCCGTCGATCTGTGTTCGGCGTTGTTCCGCTGCCGTGTCCACGCTGCGGCCAGCGCTGAGCTTCCCCCGGTTTCCCGGACGGCTCTGGTGTGGTGGTCAGGCCGCGGCTGCGGTGAGGGTGTGGGTTCTTTCGTAGTCGATCGGGGACAGGTTTCCTAGGGCGGAGTGCCGGGGGCGGGGGTTGTGCCAGGCTTCGATCCACTCGAAGATCGCGTTGGCCAGCTCCTGGCGGGTCGGCCAGGGCCGCCGGTCGAGCAGCTCGAGCTGCATGGAGCCGAAGAACGACTCGGCCAGTGCGTTGTCGAAGCAGTCGCCGATGCTGCCCATCGACCCGAGCAGCCCGGCTTTGCGCAGCCGGGTGCCGAGGGCGGCTGGCTGGCCCGAACTGGATCTGTCCTCGGGAGGGCGCCGGGGGCCGCTGGCTCCCACTGCGAGGCCCGCCGCTAGTCCGATCACGAGTCCATATGGGAGCCCATTGTCCTGAAACCCCGAAGCGAGGGCGGGGACGGCACGCCGTCCCGGCCCTCGCGCTGTTCAGATACGGATGGCGATCTTCCCGACCGCTCCGCCGCCCAACGCAGCGAAGGCGCGATCGAGATCGGCAAGGTCGAACGTGCGGGTGATGGGCGCTCGCAGACGTCCGTCACCGGCCAGCTCGGCGATCGTGCGCAGCGCGTCTTGGTCGACGCCGGCTCGAATGTTGGTCGACCCTGAGCGATCCGGGTCAGCCGCATGCCCGGTAGAGGCGACCCGACCGGCGGGAGCGAGCACGGGGTCCGCAAGGTCGGCGAGGTTGGCAGGGTCGCGGTTCACGAGGTCGATGATCGCGGTTACCCCATCCGGATGCAGTGTGCGAACTCGCTCGGCGAGATCACCACCGGTCCAGTCGACGACGTCGACCGCGCCCAGCTCGCGCACGTGACGTGCCTCTTCCCCCGGGCGGGCGGTGGCCACCACCGCTGCCCCGCGGGCCGCCAGCAACTGGATGGCATAGCTGCCTACGCCGCCGGTGGCTCCGTTGACCAGGACGACGTCACCCGCGCCGGCTTCGATCGCGTCGACACAACGCAGCGCGGTGAGCGCGGCCAGGCCGAGCGCGCCGGCCGAGGTGTCGTCCACGGTCTCCGGGGTCCGGCACACCCATTCCCGCGGCACGGAGACCAACTCGGCGAAGGAGCCGCGGGCGGCGACGAGCTCGCGGACCAGTCCGAAGACCCGGTCGCCGGGGGAGAGGTCAGAGACCTCCGCGCCGACGGCTTCGACGGTGCCGGCCAGGTCGCTGCCCAGCACCACCGGGAAGCGGTAGGTCATGTACCTGGCGGCAGCGCCGCTCGCGACAATCGCGTCGTGCGGGGTCACCGAGGACGTGTGCACCCGCACCAGCACCTCGTCGGGCGCCGGCTCCGGAGGGGGCGCCTGGGTGAGTTCTGGCTGAGCGCCCTCGGCAGGCAGCAGGTAGGCGCGCATCAGTAGGCCTCGGTGAACAGCCGTGCCTGTGCATTCGGTACGACTTGCCTCAGCAGTTCGTGATCCGCCGCGGTCAGTTCGTCGCCGTTCTCCTGCTTGAGCAGGGCCAGGGAGGCGTCGGCGACGAACAGCGCACGGTCGCGCCGCCGTCGATACCAGGCGTCCAGCGCGTCGGGTAGGCCGTCGTGCTGGTCCAGGGCCGCGGCGAGGGTGACCGCGTCCTCCACCGCCATCGCCGCGCCCTGGGACATGTGCGGAGGGCTGGTGTGCGCCGCGTCCCCGGCGATAGCGATCCGGCCCCGGAACCAGGGTTCGCGGACGGTCAGGTACTCCAGCGGCGTGTACACGATGGTGTGGTCGGGGGTGATGCTGTCGCGGAGCTCACCGAGGCGGCCCGAGAACGGCCGGGTGCGCTCGCGGAACAGATCGAGAAAATCCTCCGGCGCGTGGCGTGGCTTACCCGGCTCGGGTGTGACGAGGCCGAAGTACATGTCGTCTTGGCTGGTGGGCGTGAGCACAACCTTCACGCCCGCAGCGAACGCCACGACGATGTGCTTGAGATAGTCCGGTCGTGGGAGGGTGACCCGCCAGTTCGCCGAGCCGGTGAAGGCCGGCGCGTATTTGTCGCCGAACAGGTGCTCGCGGATCTTCGATCGGACACCGTCGAAGCCCACGACTAGGTCGTAGCGGTTGCTCCCAGCACCGGCATCACGGATCGGCGGGGTGCGCTTTCCGGTCCAGGTGGCCAGCTCGACCTCCACCCCGTCGGCGTCCTCGTGCATCTCCCAGATCGTGACGCCGGTGCGGATGCGCGCGCCCGCCTTGTCCGCGGCCTCGCGCAGAATCTGGTTGTACGCCGGTCGTCCGATGGCGTTGTTCGAGGGCTTGGCGTAGACGCCGTCCGGCGGTGGGATCGCGGCCACCTGTTCGCCGAGCGGGTTCCACAGCACCAGCTCTTCGAAAGGGAAACCGATGTTGAGGCAGGCCTCGCGTACGCCGATCTCATCGAGGGCCGCGAGCACGTTGGCCGGCTGGTTGAGCCCGACGCCGAGCACGGCGTCGGAGCCGACAGCCTCCGCGACGTCCACCTGGACACCGCGCTGGCCGAGCGCCGCCGCCAGCGTCAGGCCGCCGATACCGGCGCCCTGGATCAGAACCTTGCGAACCGCGGCCATCAGCGAGCACCTGCCGACCGGTTGAGCTTTGGTCGGCGGCGCGCCGGCCATGGCGCGCTTCCGCCGGTGGAGCGGGAGTCACTGCCGAGAGGGATATGTGGTGCAGACATGTCGGACTCCTTCGTCCGAGTCGGGACGGTGCGTCGGTAGACGGTGCGGCGACGGGGAGCCGGCCACGAGACCTGTCGTGGCCGGCAGCGCGTTACTTGTCGCGGTAACCCGTCCGTGCGTACTCGTTGTACGGAGCGGGCTGGACCACCGCCCGGATCCGTTGGAAGGCTCCGGGGTCGGCTACTCCCATCGGGCCGGGGTGTTCGCCCCAGACGATCGTGACCTCGGTTCCCGGGGCGGCGTGCTGCGTGTCGACACGGGCGATCGAGTGCACCAGCCCGTCACGCGCGCTCGACGCCGCGTACTCCGAGATGCCGACCAGGTCGGAACCGATCTCCACGCGGTCCTTGGTGTAGCTGTGAACCAGTCCGCGGTCGGCGCCGAAAACCCGGTCGAGGTCCTCCCGGCTCCAGACCAGCGTGACCTTGGTTCGGCGGACGGCGTCCTTCTGCGTCCGGAGCGCCTCGCGACCGATGAATTCGTGGTCGAAGGAGATGGATCGTCCGTATCCCAGCTCGTACGGGTTGACGTAGTAGTCCTCGATGTTGGGCGAGTAGAAGCTGCCGCGTAGCGCGGCCATTCCCTCATAGGAGAAGACACTGGTGTGCCGGCGGAACTCGTCCATCCCCGCCGAGGTGTAGATGGCGGGTACCGGGGTGGCCAGCCAGCCACTGTCGACGCCCGCCGTGTAGTAGGCCCGCCCGCCCACCTGAACGATGCCCAGCTCTTCCCCGGCGTCGAGGAGGGCATCCCGAACGAAGTCGTGATGCTCCCACGGGCCGAAGAACTCGAAGCCCGGCTGCCCGGTCATGCCGTGGCGCAAAGCGTAGAACTCACGCCCGTCCAGCGACACCGTGCCGTAGTGGAAGAACTTGACGTCGTCGAGCGTGTCCTTGAACAGCTTGTGGATGAGTGGTCCCGCCTTCGGACCCTGGATCTGCAAGCGGAAGAGGACCGGGTCTCCCTGGCGGATGTCCGAGGAATAGTCCCAGGTCAGGTCGACGTCGTACGTGTCGCGCTGGGCGTGGAAAGCGATCCAGTTGTGGGCAGTGCCGATGCCGGTGACGATGAACCGGTCTGCCGCCGTGCGGGTGAGGATCGCATCCTGGATCAGCCAACCCTCCTCGGACACGGTAATCAGCTGCTTGGCCTGCCCCACCGCGAACTTCTGATAGTTGTTCGCGCTCACCGCGGACAACAGGCGCACCGCGTCCGGTCCCTCGATGAACAGGTCGGTCATGTGATGCGATACCTCGAGCAGCGCGACGCCCTCTTCCCACGCGAGCTGCTCCTGCGCCCAGCCGACGAACTCGGCCGGCACCCGGGGCACCTGGATCGGGGGGACGTTGGGCTTCCACAGCAGCTGCATCGGGCCGCCTGCCTTGTCCAGGCCGTCCTGAACGGTGTCGGTGGGTGTCAGCCCACCCGTGTCACCCATCCAGTCGAAATCGGGCACGGGTCCTCCTCGTTGAAATCCACGGCCGGTCGATCGGCAGCGGGCTCGGTGGTGCGGCAGCCACGGAGCGACTGCATGGGTTATCGGGTCACGCGGGACTTCCGCACGGACAGTGCGGAGACGTGTCGTCAGCCGGCCGATTCGGAATTGGACGAGTTCTGACCCTGGCCGGGATGGCATGTCGGTGTGAGCCGGTGATAGCGAACGTTAGGAAGGCCGGGCTTGCGCCGGAAATGCACAGCAGCTATTTCTGCGATCCATCAGCCACATAGCCGGACCTCGCGCGGTGGGTCGTGGTCCGTCGGGCGCCCGTCGGCAGTGCCTCCGTCGATGATCGTCGAGGCCATGTGCTGCCCTTCTCAGGAGCCGATCGAGCCGAAGACGATGGTGGTATTGCCGTGGCGGGCGACCCGGTCTTCGAGATGCCAGCGCACTGCCCGGGAGAGCACCGCACGCTCTACGTCGGCGCCCAGCTGGACGAGATCGGCCGTTGCGTGCCGGTGGTCGACGCGCACGACGTCCTGCTCGATGATCGGCCCCTCGTCGAGGTCGGCGGTGACGTAGTGGGCGGTGGCGCCGATAAGTTTGACGCCCCGCTCTTTGGCCTTCTGGTAGGGCCCGGCGCCGATGAACGCGGGCAGGAACGAGTGGTGGATGTTGATGAGCGGCACACCCACGCTCGCCAAGAAGTTCGGCGTGAGGATCTGCATGTACCGAGCGAGCACGACCAGGTCGACGTTGCCCCGCAGCAGGTCCAAGATCCGCGCCTCTGCCTCTGCCCGATTGTCGCGGCTGGCGGGCACGTGGAAGAACGGTACGCCGAACGGGCGGATCTCCTCGGCCAGGTCGGCATGGTTGGAGACGATCATGGCCACGTTCATGTCCAGCTCGCCACGGCGGTTGCGCCACAGCAGGTCCAGGACGCAGTGATCGGTCTTGGAGACCATGATCGCCACCCGCTTGACCTTGGTGGACTCGGTCAGGGTGAACGTCATGTCGAACCGCTCGGCGACCTCGGCGGCGAAGGAGCGTTCCAACTCCCCGAGCACGGCGGGCAGGCCGGGCAGATGGAACTCCGTCCGCTGGAAGAACTTTCCGTTCTCCTCGGCAGTGGAGAATTGGTCGAGGGTGAGGATGTTCGCTCCGTGCTCGGTCAGGAAGCTGCTGATCGCCGACACGATCCCCGGCTGGTCGGCACACTGGATGAGCAGGCGGCCGCGGTCAGCGTAGTGGGCGCCTCGCACCTTGGCGCTGGGCAGGATCGACGGTGCGGCGCTCGCCGTTGTGCTGGTCGTGGATGTGGCGGTCAGCGTGGTCATAAGGTCTCCGGGTCGGCCGGTTGCTGGCGGAGCGAGGCGCGGGGTTGCGTGAGCCGTCCATCGGCTCGAACGATGGGGGTGCGCGGGGCAGGTTCAGGCAAGGCTTCGCAAGGTGCGCTGGCGCCAGACCTCGGTCGGCTCCAAGTCGTTGAAGGTGAATATGTGGAAGCCGGCGATGGCGTTGTCGGATTTGCCGATGTGGGGCGCTAGGCCCTTGACAATTTTGTCCGGGTTGTAACCACCTGGTACGAAGAAGCGCCAGAAGAGGGTTTGCTGCTTCTTCAGGAACTTCGCCGATTCGCCGATGCCGAGTCCGCCGGAGAGACGCAGCAACTTCTGCCTGCTGACTGCTCCCGGCGCACCCACGTACACGGGGAGGTCGATGCCGCGCCGCTTGAGCTCACGTGCCCAGGACAAGATCACTCGCGGGTCGAACACGATCTGGGTGGTGATGTGTGTCGCCATCGGGGCTTTCTCCGCGAGTGCCTGGAACAGCACTTCCTCGCTGACCGCCGGATGTCCCTCCGGATGTCCACCAATACCGATGTCGGTGAAGCCGTGGTCCAGTTCGTGCAGGGCGCGCAGGAGCGAGAGCGCATCGCTGAATTCGGTTGGGGTGTCGGTGCGGTCACCGCCGATCACGAACACGTGGGTGATGCCGGATTGCCGGCAGCGGGCGACGACATCGGCCAGGTGCGCCCGGTCGCGCACCTGCTGCGCGGACAGGTGCGGAGCGACCGCGTACCCATGTCCGGCGAGGCTGACCGCTAAGTCAACGGACGCGTCCTGGCCCTTGGCGGGGGAGGCGGTCACCGTCAGTGGGACGTGTTTGGGCACGTGCGCGAGCACGGCCTCTTCGGTCCTCTTGAAGGGGATGACCTCGAACCCAAGTGTCTCGAAGGCCCGGCGCAGCGAAGCGCGGGCCGCCGGTCCCCGGTCGGCGATCGTGCGATCCACTAGTTCCCCTTCGGTCGGCGGGAGCTGGTCAGCACTGGCTGTTTGGGGACACCCGCTCGCCGACGCTGATCGTTGCCAACGCTAGAAAGGCCGCCCGGCAGCGGGAAATGCGTTGTTGCTATCTCTGCGATCCGTCGGACGCATAGCCGTGATCCGCAGGATGCGAGTGCATCTGCGCTAGCTACCCGTATCCCGGCATATTCGGCACGGGCATGTTCGGACCGGCGGCATTCATACCGCTCCTTGCTCACCGATGTTTCGCGGGTCAGCCACGTGCTCGCTGATCAGCCGGTAGTCGCTGCTCGGCCGATCGGCGTCTCCCGCGACGACAGAGGCATCCTGCTCGCCGTGTGCCTCCCCAGGCGGCCCATCCGCTCTCCAGCGCCTACGCATCGGCTGACCCGGGCGGGCGTGTCGCCGATGTTGCGCGCGGGAGTAGCCTGCACCCGGACCCACCGGTCGTCCGCGGTGAGGTACTCGGCCATCCACCTCGAGTGGATCCCGTGCTGCTCCGGCTCGTGGATGTACCGGGTGGGGGCCATCGGGACGTCGAACCACGCCACCGACTCCGGCCTGTCGACGGCCACCGCAGGCGCGTCCAGACCGGAGGCTTCGAGCAGGGACGCCACCGAAAGCCCACTGACGGCGAAGGACGCCGCGGCGAGGTCCGCGATCGGGAAGGGCGTTCCCAGATCCCCGTCGCCGCTCACCTGGAGGGAGTCGACGTCGGACGACTGTTCGCCGAGGCTCTCCCAGATCTGCCGGGTGAACCACCGGGTGAGCTCCTGGCCACCCTTCGACGGTCAACGAATAGGCTGCTAGCGGGTGCTTGCGCGCGGTCGCGATGGGCATCTGGCGCGTTCGGGCCCGCACGACGGCGTTAACCCGCACCGACGTGTCGGAAGGCGCGCGGAGTTCCCCTGGTAGTGCGGACTGATCTTGGCAATCGCCCGTCCTACCAGGGTCTTTCGCCGGCTACGCGCCGATGATCGGCGGGGTGGTGACTCCGAGCTCGGCCAGACGTTCGTCGACCAGGTCCAGCGCCGCACGGATCTCGTCGAGGCGCGGCTCGGCGAACGCGCGAATGCGTGCGTCGGTGATCACCAGGAAGTCCCCACGCTCGACGCCCTCCAGCGTCAGCTGCGCGGTCAGCTCGGGCGGGAGCCCGGCCACCTCCATCGCCTGCGCGATCTGCTCCCCGACCTCCGCCGGCAGCTGGGCGCTCCCGCCGTAGACGTCCTGGCGGTGACTGGCAGAGTCCCAGAGCCGGGTGTTCACGACGCTTGGGCAGAACAGCGTCACCCCCACACCGCTCTGCTTCACGTCACGACGCAACGTGTCGGCCAGGCCGAGCAGCGCGTGCTTGGTGGCGGTGTAGATGCTCGTCGCTCCCGTCGGAGGGACACCCACCGAGTTCTCCGACCCGGTGATCACGAAGTGGGCGCGCTCGCCCGCCTCCGCCGCCGCCACCTGACCCGGTACGAAGGCCTGGATCGTGTTGAACACGCCGCCTACGTTCACGTCGAACATCCAGCGGAACTCTTTGGGGTCGGTGTCCACGATCGTCCCGCCGGTCGCGACGCCGGCGTTGGCGAAAACGAGCGTGGGATCGCCGAGGTCGGTTCGTACCTGGGCGGCGAGCTCCTGCATCCGGGCGTGGTTCGCGACGTCACACGCGTAGCCCCGCGCGCCCCCGCCGATCGCCTCGGCAACCGCCTGCGCGGCATCCAGACGCAGATCCACGACTGCTACCCGCGCACCGCGGGCAGCCAGCCGCTCCGCCAATGCCTTGCCGATCCCGCTGGCAGCACCGGTGACGAGGGCGACCTGGTTCTCGAACATGAATCTCCCCTTGAACTAGTGAGTTCTGTGCGCACCCTACGCCGGAAGTGCTACCGAGTGCCAAACATGCCTCTGGGTACACTTAGCCTCTCGTGCCGGTGTCGGTACGGGTGTCCCCGCCAGAAGGGAGCCCGGCATGGAGCGGCGCATTCTCGGTCTCGAGACCGAGTACGGAGTCACGTGCACCTACCGAGGCCAGCGGCGTCTCTCGCCGGACGAGGTCGCGCGCTACCTGTTCCGCCGGGTGGTGTCCTGGGGACGCAGCAGCAACGTCTTCCTCCGCAACGGATCCCGCCTCTACCTCGACGTCGGCTCCCACCCCGAGTACGCGACAGCCGAGTGCGATTCCCTCGTCGACCTCGTCACCCATGACCGTGCGGGCGAGCGCATCCTCGAAGGCTTGGCCGTCGACGCCGAGAAGCGCCTTCGCGACGAGGGCATCCCGGGTGACATCTTCCTGTTCAAGAACAACACCGATTCGGCGGGCAACTCCTACGGCTGCCACGAGAACTACTCGGTGTCGCGGCACGGTGAGTTCGCGCGGCTCGCCGAGGTGATGATTCCGTTCTTGGTGTCCCGACAGCTGATCTGCGGGGCCGGCAAGGTACTGCATACGCCGCGCGGGGCTGTGTTCTGCCTCTCGCAGCGCGCCGAGCACATCTGGGAAGGCGTCTCGAGTGCTACGACGCGCAGCCGCCCGATCATCAACACCCGCGACGAGCCGCACGCCGACGCCGAGCGCTTCCGGCGTCTGCACGTGATCGTCGGGGACTCGAACATGAACGAGGTCACCACGCTGCTCAAGGTCGGAAGCGCCGACCTCGTGCTGCGGATGATCGAGTCGGGTGTCACCACTAAGGACTTGACGCTGGAGAACCCAATCCGCGCTATCCGCGAGATCAGCCACGACATCACCGGACGACGCAAGGTCCGAATGTCCGACGGCCGGGAGCTCAGCGCACTCGATATCCAACACGAGTACCTCGCCAAGGCGACCGAATTCGTCGAGCGCAACGGGGCCGACCAGACCGCCAAACGGATCATCGAGCTCTGGGGCCGTGTGCTCAGCGCGGTCGAGAGCGGCGACCTCGGTTCGGTGTCCCGCGAGATCGACTGGGCGTCGAAGTACACGCTGATCGAGCGTTACCAGGCCAAGCACGACCTACCGCTGTCGCACCCGCGGATCGCTCAGCTCGACCTCGCCTATCACGACATCCGGCGCGGCCGCGGTCTGCACACGCTGCTGGAGAAGCGCAAGCAAGTCGATCGCGTCACCACCGACCTGAAGGTGTTCGAGGCCAAGGAGCGGCCGCCGCAGACCACCCGGGCGCGGCTACGTGGCGAGTTCATCCGGCGTGCACAGGAGAAGCGTCGGGACTTCACCGTCGACTGGGTGCACCTGAAACTCAACGACCAGGCTCAGCGCACGGTGCTCTGCAAAGACCCGTTCCGGGCCTACGACGAGCGGGTGGACCGCCTCATCGAGACCATGTGACGGGAGCGCCGCCGCCCCTCGACCGAGCGGCGGCGGAGCTCCTCGCGGATCAGGCCGGGGCGCCGGAGTTTGTTCCGGCGAGCAGCGCGCCGGCGTCGACCTTCAACTGAAGTCCGGTTACGTACCGCGACTCATCGGAGGCCAGGAAGAGCACCGCGTTGCTGATGTCGCCGGGCTCGACATAGGGAATCGGCATCGGCTGCATCGCAGGGAACGCCAGCTCGGCGTCCTCACGGGTAGGGTCTTCCAGGTCGGGGCGGAAGATCTTGTACATCGGCGCGCTCTGCAGCATGTCGGTGTCCACGTTCGTGGGGTGGACCGCGTTGACGCGGATCGAGTGTGGCGCGAACTGCAGGGCAGCGTCGTGCACAAAGCGAGCGACCCCACGCTTCGCGTGGGAGTAACCGGCGCCGCCGGGACCGTTCGCCGGGTTGTCGGTCCCACCTGGCGCGAGACCCGCGACCGAGCCTGTGCAGATGATCGACGCGCCGGCGGTCAGGTGCGGGAATGCCGCCTCCACCGCGTTGATGACGCCGACCAGGTCGACGCTGATCGCGTCGAGGAAGCCCCGCGGCGGAACGTCGCCGCCCAGCGGGCAGATGCCGGCGTTGGCGACGACGATGTCGAGGCGCCCGAGCTCGGCGACGCCGCGGCGGACGGCGTCGAAGACCTGGGATCGTTCGCGTACGTCGGCCTTGACGGTGACCACGCGGCGGTCGAGTTTCTCGACCAGCCGGGCGGTCTCCTCCAGATCCGCCGTGGTGGCCAGCGGGTAGTGGTTCGTCTCGATGTCCTCGCAGATATCGATGGCGATGATGTCCGCGCCTTCTGCGGCCAGGCGAAGGGCGTGACTGCGGCCCTGCCCGCGCGCCGCCCCGGTGACGAAGGCGACCTTGCCCTGTACTCGTCCTGCCATCTCGTGCTCCTCACTTCTCTGATCGATGCCGGAGACCGGCATCCGATCGAAGGGTATATGCACTGAGTGCATAAACAAGTGCTGCCCTAGATTGAGGTGGTGGTCGACCAGGAACCCGAGGTGACGGACGGACGCACACGTCGGCGACGGCAGAACTGGCGCGCGACCCAGGGAGCGGCCATCCGGCTGGTGGGAGACCGCGGCTTCGCCGCGGTGACCGTGGACGAGATCGCTGCTGCGGCGGGGCTCTCGCGGCGAACGTTCTTCAACATGTTCCCGACGAAGGCCGCAGCGCTGTTCGACGCCCCCGCGGAGGACCACGAATGGCTGGCGGCGCTGCTGCGCGAGGCCGAGGGCACCCGGCCACTCTGGCCGGCGCTGCGATCGATCTGCACGGTGTTCGCGGGCGGGCACGAGGACGTGCTCGCGGTCCGCCGTCGACTGGTCGGAGAATCACCGGAGCTCGAGCAGTACCACCGGGTCGCGCAGGGTCACGTCGGTACGGCGCTCGCCGACTGGGCCCGGCGCCAGTTGCCGGGCGACGCGCTGCGCGCCGAGCTGCTGGCTCGATCCGCTGAGGCGGTGATGCTCGCCGCATTCCACGTCTGGCAGCCCGACGACGATCCCGCCGAGTTCCCGCGCCTCATCGCACAGGGCTTCGAGGAACTCGTACCGGTCTTCGACCTCGCGTCGTCGGATTCAGGCTAGATCGACGAGCTCCCAGCGTCGGCTGCCGTCCCGGCCGCGGATCACCCTGCCGAATCGGCATCCGTCGAAGTGTGCGCCGACGGCTGGTATGCCGCTCGCTTCCAGCTCGTCGGCCAGCTGTGCGCGGGCCTTGCGGGCGCCGTCGCGGTCGGCATCGAATTTGTCCAGCCAGCCGTCCTCCACCAGCGTCGCCGGGTGGTGGGCGGTGTCGCCCAGAAGAAACGCGCGGTCCTCGCCCTCGCCGACCTCGATGAGACAGTTGCCCGGGGTGTGGCCGGCCACGAGGCGGAGCAGGACGCCTGGAGCTATCTCGGTGCGCTCGGCGCGAGCGAGCCGCACCAGATCGCCGATCGGCCGGACGATGTCGGCCATGCCCATGTCGGCTTCGCCGTGCCCGGATTCGAGCGTCGCCCAGTCGGCCGCGTGCACGTGGTGGGCGGCGGCGGGGAAAGTCGGTTCGCCGTCGACGCTCAACCAGCCGACATGGTCCCGGTGCAAATGGGTGCCCGCGTCGACGAGGATGAGTCGATCTGCGGTCCGGAGCAGGAAGCCCCCCAGCGGGAAACGCCAACCGCCGGGCTCGAACCAGCCGGAGGTCTCCCAGTCCGCCGGGGAGCCCGACGGCGGAACGAGCAGGGTTCCCGGCGGCGCCTGCGCCCAGCCGTCCGGAACGGACTCGATCGAGATCCCGGATACGGTGAGCTTCTCTTGCGGCATGACGATCTCCTCAGTCGGGGGGCTGGGCAGGAAGCCGTCCGTCCTGACGCCCGACGCCACCGTCAACGAGCGGATGCTTCCTCAGCTGGGCTGGGCGGTGCGAGCTGAGTCTCCAGGCCGGCCAGGAAACGTTCGAAGAGCCGCGTGAACTCGGTCGTTTCTGTCTCCGTCCAGGATCGGAGCGTCTCGCCGAAAACCTGCGCACCCCACGCCTCGATCCTGTTCACCACTTCTCGGCCGGCCGGTGTCGTGACGAGACCGAACGTCCGGCCGTCCAACGGATCCAGTCGGCGTTCGACCAGACCGTTCCCGAGAAGCGGACGAAGGGTGCGGCTGAACGTGGACGAGTCCACGCCGAAGCGGGCGGCCAGGTCCTTGCTGCGGTGGCCACCGTGCGGCCCGGTTTGGTCGATGGCCCGGAGCGCACCGAGCGCCGTGGCCGGCAACTGCATCTCGGTCAGGGCCCGTCGACGCATGAGTCGGACCAGCGGTGCCAGTCGGCTCACCTGGTCGTGCAGCGTGGCGACCGAATCGACTGACATCTTCGCTTCTACCTCCGGCTCCTCGAGCGACCTACCGCTCCGATCCTGCCAGCCTGGTTGAGTCCTCTCTTCTGCGGCGTATGTCCGCGTCCCGAGGACGTAGCGCTGATCGTTGCAGCGAAGGTGATGACTTGACAAGAAAAGAGTCTCCTCAATCTCTGGTGCTCGCGCTCGTAGTCGGCCTAGGTTGCCCACGGCGGGTTTGTGTCGACAGGTTGTTTGCCCAATGGGACGGAGTGGTTCCGATGAGTGACAAATTTGACGTGGTCGAGACGCACAGCAGGTACTGCGACGCGCTGGACCGCGGCGATGCCGACGATCTGGTCGCGGTGTTCACCGAGGACGCCGTCTGGTACTGCAAGCCGATGGGGACCTTCGAGGGCCACCAGGGCCTGCGGACCTTCTGCAAAGCGGTTCACGAGATGACCCCCGGCTCGATGCGGCACACGACGTCGAATCACGTCGTGGATGTCACCGGCGATACCGCGCGGTTACGGTGCTACCTCACCGGGATCGTTTGGGACGCGGCGAAGGGCGTCGCCCCGCAGGTCGGCGGCGCGGGGCGGTACGACGCCCAACTCGTCCGCCAGGACGGGGCGTGGAAGATCCGGCGCCTCGACGTCGAGCTCTACGAGGTCGGCGACAACCTCGACGAGCGGCTCACCACATCCTGAAGCCGCCGGGTCAGGCCGGCGTCGCCACCGTGCGGTGAGCCCGCTGCGGGCGCAGCCGCGCGCCGTGAGCACAGGTAGGCGCCGTGCTCGGCGCGACGGTCCTGCTCCTCCATCGTGATCCGAACGGCCGCGAGCTAACCAGGGGCTGCCTACCCCAGGGTGGAGAGCGGTCTGGTTGCTCCGGCGGGCGCGGCGAAACATCCCTGCCAGACCGATCAGATCCGAGGAGGCCACCGTGCGTGCCACTCTGACAGTTCTCAGCGCTACGTTGACCGCGCTACTAGCCGCCCCGGCCGCGGCCGGGGCGGCTAGTACCGGAACGCCGCCGCCGGTGCCGACCCCCGGTGGGCCGCCGCCACCGGTCGAGCCTACCGTGCCCGGTCCGACCAACGTCGACGCACTGGACGTGGCGGTCCGGCCGGATGGCGCCACGCGGCACGGCGTCCGCATCAGCTTTGACCGCACCAGCCGCGCCGCGGAAGGCGGCACACCGGCCGCGGCCACGCAGTTCGTGTTCTTGTTCGACAAGTCCGTCGGGTTCCATCCCGCCGCGTTCCCCACCTGCGACGTGGAAGCGTTTCTGGCGCGCGGAGCCGTTGCCTGTCCGGACGGGTCGCAGGTCGGTGACGGAACCGCGACCTACCCCGATCGCTCCGTCGCGGTCGCGGTCTTCAACACCCGCTATGACGACGGTTCGCGGGGCGTCCTCATCACGGTGCCGTCGGCCAGGATCGCGCTCCGCAACACGTTCGAGCCGGTCACTGGCTCCTACCGTCACCACTATCGGTGGGGGTCCGACGAGTTGCTGCCCTCGCCGCTGCCGCCGGCCGAGCGTGCGGCGACGATCCGGTTCCAGGTGACGTTCGGTGCGTCGTACGGGGGTCGCAGCTACGTCGAGAGCATCGCGAAGCCGGGGACTCCACTGCGCTTCGGGCTCTGGAGCCGCTTCGTCACCGGTCAGATCGCCCTGCCCACAACGACGGCGGCGAGCCCCGCCTGATCATCGGGGGAGGATCCCGTGCAGGAACATGTCACTGGTGTCAGTCGGCGCGACGTTCTCCGGACCGTCGTTGCCGGTGCTGGCGGTACCGCGTTGACCGCAGCGGTTTCCGGCTCTACCGCCGCCGCGACCCCGGCCGGTCATCGCCGCTTCGAGGGGAAAGTCGTCGTCATCACCGGTGCCACGTCCGGCATCGGCCGGGCAACCGCCGAGGCGTTCGCTCGCGAAGGTGCACACGTGATTTTCTGCGGACGACGTGCCGCGCTCGGCCGTCAGGTGCAGGCCGCGATCCGAGGCACCGGGGGCAGCGCCACCTTCGTACCGGCCGACGTCCGGTTTCCCGACCAGGTGCAGCGCCTCGTCGACACCGCCGTCGCCCGGCACGGCCGGCTCGACATCGCCTTCAACAACGCGGGAGTCCTGGGCGCCCGCAAACCCGTCCAGGACACGACCGACGCGGAGTTCGACGAACTGATCGACATCAACCTGCGCGGGGTGTTCAACGCGATGCGCGCCGAGCTTCGCCAGTTCCGCCGCCAGCAAGGCGCCCCGGGCGTCATCGTGAACACCTCGTCGTTCCACGCCTACGCCGCCCGCGCACTCAGTCCTGTCTACGGCGCCACCAAGGGCGCGATCCTCGCGATGACCCGCAGCGCCGCCATCGTCCAGGGCGAGGACCGGACCGGAATCCGGATCAACGTGCTTGCCCCGGGCACGGTCGACACCCGACTGTTGCGGCAGGCCACCGGGGGAGACCCGGCGGCGACCGCGCGAGCCGCGCAGGACGCCTCGGGTTTGCGCCGGATCGCCACCCCGGCGGAGATGGCAGGGGTTGTGTTGTTCCTCGCTTCCGACGACGCCGTGTACATCACCGGCGAGGGCATCGTCGCGGACGGCGGCGCACTCGCCTCCATCTGAGCAGGCCGTGGCCGGTCACGAGAGCGAGACCGGACGATCCTCCGGAAGCAGAGTCGTCAGGCGTCGAGCTTGCGAGAGGTGGGACCCGTGGGTCCTCCTTCAGGATCGGCGTCGGGACCGTTGACCATCACGACGAGATCGAGTTCGGCGACCGAGTCGGCATCGGCGAAGGGCGGGACACCTGCAGCAGGAACGAAGCCTACCGACTCGTACAGGGCGCGGGCTCGGGTGTTCGTTCGTTTGACGTCGAGCCAGATCTGTCGCCTCGGCGTCACCTCACGAATCCTCGCTACCGCCGCTTCGAGCAGGGCGCGTCCGTGCCCCATGCCGCGACGATCGGGTCGTACCACGATCCGCCGTAGCTCGATCGGTCCCGAGCCCTCGAGACCGGCGAGCGTGGCGAAGCCGACGATCTGGTCGTCGACGATACCCACGAAATGGCCCTGATCCGGGTCAGCGAGCGCGCGAGCGTGCCAATCCGTCCCGGTGCTGCCCAACCAGTCCGAGGTGTCCGGCGCGGACTCCATCCTCGTAACCGTGGGGAGGTCGTCCGGGGCAGTCGGCCTGAGGGTAAATCGCAGAGCGCCTCGGCCTGAGGGAAGTCGACGTGACCTGTCCACGGCCGCGACGCTAGAGGACGTCTCGTAACTCGTCCGGGTTAGTGGCGGCCCGTGCCGGGCCCGTGGTTCATCCGGTGAGGGCGAGGTTGTGGAGTAGCGCGATGCCGGCGGCGGTGGTGTGGAGAGTGCGGGCGGCGCGGCGGTGGTCGCGGAGGATCTTGTAGGTCTTCATCCGGGCGAAGGTGTGTTCGATGGCGGCTCTGACTTGCCGATGCTTGGTGTTCCACTCTTCTTGCCAGGCGGGTAACCGTTCCTGCCCGACCGCGCGGCGATACGGGAGGATCACCTCGGGGTGGCCCTGGTAGCCGCCGTCGGCTACAACCGGACGTCCGTCGAGCTGGTCTTTCATGCCGGAGTCGCGGTAGGCGAGGGTGTCGTTGCGGTTGCCTGGCTGCGGGTCGCCGACCGCGATGACCAGCCGGGTGTCGGCGTCGATGGCGACCTGCAGGTTCGTGGAGTAGCGGTAGTTCTTCGACGACGCGGCGAGGGTGTGGTCGCGGGTCGGGACCAGGGTGCCGTCGACGATCGCGACCTGATCCAGCCGCCGCTTACGGACCGGAGCCAGCGCCAGCAGCGGGCCGAGGGTGTCCAGTACCCGGTGCACCGCCGAGTGGGAGATCCCGAACAGCGGTCCGAGCTGGCGCATCGTGAGGTTCGTCCGCCAGTAGGTCGCGACCAGCAGCACCCGATCTGGCAGCTCAAGTGCCCACTGTCTGCCCGGACGCCCGTCCTGGATCTCCTCGCCGCCGCGCTCGGCGACCAGCCGCACCAGCTTGCGNATCTGGCAGCTCAAGTGCCCACTGTCTGCCCGGACGCCCGTCCTGGATCTCCTCGCCGCCGCGTTCGGCGACCAGCCGCACCAGCTTGCGGAACTGCGCCTGACTCAACCCGGTGAACGGTTCGATCCACTCCCGGCGCGACGCGGTGATGACCGGCGATGACACCCCGACATCCTCCACGATGGCCGGTCGGCGGACCTAACCGAGATACGAGACGTCATCTAGTCGTCCATTCGGGTCGCTCGCCAGAGCCCGCCGCGCCGCATCGGACGCCACCGGTCCGTCGGCCGCGCGGCTGGAGTCGTTGTCGGACGCTGCACGCCCCGAGGGACAGCATCCGATAACCACGGGCTGGCAAACGCGGGTGACCACCGTGCCACCGCCCGGATGACACACCAGTGGACGGTGTGACATATAAGTGCACCAATTCCGCTCGGAAGTAGGCGCCGGAGTTCGGGTTTGTCGCACAGAAGCTCTAGCCGAGCCGACGGCGGATCATTGTAGATGAAACCGGATAACGCTGACATCTTCGCCCTTCGTTCGTTGAGCGGACGCGTTCTCGCGGCTTGTGAACTTCATCTCGACACCGAAGATTAAGTATCCTATTCTCTCGGCCTAGCGAGTGTCCCTGGGTGGCAAAGGAGCCTCAGTGGTGCGCAATCAATGTTTGAGACGACGGCGGGTCGCCGTTGCCGCAGTTGCAGTCCTCGGGCTCGGAGCAGCCTTATTGACCGGCTGCAGTGGGAACGATGATTCGGACGGCTCGTCGTCGAGCACGTCGAAGGCGGTGGACCTGTCCGTTCTGGGGGACAAGAAGCCGGCCACCGGGGCGCCGGTGAAGATCGGGCTGTTCAACATCGAGGGCGGCACGGCGGTCGACAGCCCCGAGATCGGGGACGGGGCGCGGGCGGCGGCCGACTACGCGAACGAATATCTCGGTGGTCTCGGCGGCCACAAGATCGAAATCGTGAGGTGCGGCGACAAGGGCGACGGCGCGTCGGCAGCGGCGTGCGCGAACAAGTTCGTCCAGGCACGAGTGGCCGCAGTGGTGGTGGGACAGCCCGCCACGGCCGACCAGATCGTCCCGGTCATTCAGGGCGCGAAGATCCCCTGGATCAGTGCCTCGCCGTCGGCGCCCACCGAGTTCGCCTACCCGGGTGCCACCTTCTTCTCGTCGGGGTTCCTTGGCCTGCTCGCGAGCCAAGCCGTCTACGCCAAGCAGAAGGGCTGGAAGCGCGTCACCATGCTGGGCACCGAGAATCCCCAGCTCGTCGCTACGCTCAACAGCATCGGCAAGCCCCTGTTCAAGGGACAGGGCGTCACACTCGACTTCGTTCCCGTGCCGCACGGGACGGCCGACGCCGGTCCTCAGGTCACCGCGGCGACGCAGTCGAAACCCGACGCCCTGGTGATCGCCGCCGATGCGGCCGGATGCCAGGCTGTGTTCACCGCGATGACCACCCTGGGTGCGACCCAGCCGAAGATGGTCAACAACGCGTGTGTCGCGCAGCCGGTGGTCGACGCCGTCGGTGAGGCCGGAATCGACAAGACCGTGTTGTTCATGTCGGGTGACCCGGTGGGCGACCACGAGGAAGCCCAGCTCTACCGCGCCATCATGCAGCAGTATGCCCCGGACGTGGAGGAAACCGGCGGCATCACGCCTCTCGGTTACCAATCGATGCTCGGCTTCGTCCGCGCTCTCAACGCCGACAGCTCGACCAGCGGCGACGTCACGCCGGAGACCGTCACCGCGGCCATCAAGAAGGCCAAGAACCTGCCCCTTCCGATGGGCAACGGGGAGACCTTCTCCTGCGACGTCACGCAGTTCCCTGTTCCGACGATCAAGGCCACGATCTGTAACTCGAAGTACTTCGTCACCACCTACTCCGGAACCAAGGCGGGCCCGTACGAAACCGTCGACGCCGCCGCGGCGTTCCGCGGGACTGTGGATCTAACGGTGTTTCTGG
>NZ_BAAAYN010000021.1 GCF_039536245.1 Cryptosporangium minutisporangium
CCGCGCAGCTAAGACCCGCGCAGGTAAGACCCGCGCCGCTGGGGCCCCGCCGCTGGGTCCCGCGCTGGCGGGCTCGCGCTGTTGGGCTCGTGCGGCGCGGCCAGGCGGGGCCGCTCGCCGAGATCCTCCGACCGGACCACCCCCGGAAACGCGCGCCGGTGGGCGTGATTCCGCGCCTGGGTGGGGTGGCGATTAGCATCGTGCGCCGGACGATCGAAGGAGACACTGGTGAAGAGCGCCGAGACCGAGCGCCCAGTCGACGACAGTACGGTCGACATGAGCGCGATCGAGGTGCAGGCCCCGGAGGCCGAAGGCGCCCAAAGCCGGACGAAAATAGCGAATGTGGCAGCGGAACACGCCCGGACGGAAAGTGTGAGCGATACCACTTCATCGGGCGGTCGGCCGCAGCGGCCGGTCGGCGCGAGTCGTCGAGGACCGTTCGCTCCCGGTGACAGAGTGCAGCTCACCGACCCCAAGGGTCGGTTGCACACCGTGGTCTTGGAGGCCGGCAAGGCGTTCCACACCCACCGCGGCGCGCTGGCCCACGACGATCTGATCGGCAAGCCCGAGGGCATCGTCGTGCAGGCCAGTTCCGGCACTCAGTACCTGGCGTTGCGTCCGCTGCTCGCCGACTTCGTGCTATCGATGCCGCGCGGCGCCCAGGTGATCTACCCGAAGGACGCGGCTCAGATCGTCGCGATGGGCGACATTTTTCCGGGCGCCCGCGTGCTCGAAGCGGGTGCCGGCTCGGGTGCGCTGACCTGCTCGCTGCTGCGGGCGGTGGGGGAGCACGGCGCGGTCTACTCCTACGAGCGCCGCGAGGACTTCGCCGACATCGCCCGGGTCAACGTCGAGCGGTTCTTCGGCGGTCCGCACCCGGCCTGGTCGTTGACGGTGGGTGACGTCGCCGACGCGACCGGCCTCGAGGTCGACCGGGTGATCCTCGACATGCTCTCGCCGTGGGAGGTGCTGCCGACGGTGGCGCCCGCGCTGGTGCCCGGTGGCGTCCTGATCGCCTACGTGGCGACGACGACGCAGCTCTCGGCTACCGTCGAGGCGCTCCGTGAGCACGGATCGTTCACCGAGCCGCGGTCGTGGGAGACGCTCGTCCGCGATTGGCACGTCGACGGGCTGGCGGTGCGGCCCGACCATCGGATGGTGGCGCACACCGCGTTCCTGGTGAGCAGCCGGCGTCTGAGTGACGGAGTGGTGGCGCCGCGGCGTCAGCGCAAGCCGTCCAAGGGCGCGGAGGCCTACCAGGCGCTGCGGGCCGGCAAGCCCGACCCGTCCGCGCCCGCCCCCGCGGCCCCGAAGATCCCCACGGCGCCCGAGAGCCCCACGCCGCCCGGAAGCCCTGCGGCGCCGGAAAGCCCGGCAGCCGACGTCTGACTGGCCGTTCCCTGCCGCCTCCGCGGCGTCCGGGCGCACGCTGCCGGGCGCAAGATTCCGCGTGCTCCGACCTGCAGCCCGTCCGAAACGAAGGCCGGCCGTCGACGCCGTGACCCCGACGGCCCGTGTAAGCCCGCCGCGCGGCCCGGGTAGCCCCGCCGTGCGGCCCGTGGCCCGGGTAGCCCCGCCGTGCGGCCCGTGGCCCGGGTAGCCCCGCCGTGCGGCCCGTGGCCCGGGTAGCCCCGCCGTGCGGCCCGTGGCCCGGGTAGCCCCGCCGTGCGGCCCGTGGCCCGGGTAGCCCCGCCGTGCGGCCCGTGGCCCGGGTAGCCCCGCCGTGCGGCCCGTGGCCCGGGTAGCCCCGCCGTGCGGCCCGTGGCCCGGGTAGCCCCGCCGTGCGGCCCGTGGCCCGGGTAGCCCCGCCGTGCGGCCCGTGGCCCGGGTAGCCCCGCCGTGCGGCCCGTGGCCCGGGTAGCCCCGCCGTGCGGCCCGTGGCCCGGGTAGCCCCGCCGTGCGGCCCGTGGCCCGGGTAGCCCCGCCGTGCGGCCCGTGGCCCGGGTAGCCCCGCCGTGCGGCCCGTGGCCCGGGTAGCCCCGCCGTGCGGCCCGTGGCCCGGGTAGCCCCGCCGTGCGGCCCGTGGCCCGGGTAGCCCCGCCGTGCGGCCCGCGGCCCGGGTAGCCAGCCGCGCCGCCCGCGGCCGGGGTAGCCCCGCCGCACGGCCCGTGGCCCGGGTAGCCCCGCCGCACGGCCCGTGGCCCGGGTAGCCCCGCCGCGCGGCCCGGGTAGCCCCACCGCGCCGCCCGACTCACCCGCGACGCACGGAGAGCGAACTCACTACGCGGACGGCCCGGCCACCTCGACACCGTCGCCCTCGCGGACCACGTGAATGCACTCGCCCGGGCACTCCTTGGCCGAGTCGATGACGTCCAGCCGGAGCCGGATGGGCACGGTGACCTGCTCACCCTTGGTGGTGCGCAGCTCCCCGTCGTCGCCCTTCACGTAGGCGAGCCCGTCGATGTCGAACTCGAAGACCTCCGGCGCGTACTGGACGCAGAGGCCGTCGCCGGTGCACAGGTCCTGGTCGACCCAGACCCGCAGCGGCGCCTCGGCGCCCGCACTCTCGGACACGTGCCCTCCCTGGACCGGACCGGATGCCCGGCCTCGCACTCGAACGTCTGACACATCAGCGCTGCCAGCGTAGGCACGTCGAGTGCCCGTCGCCCACCGGGGAGGGGCGTCGGGTAACCGGATCCGGCGCAGGAATCACACGCGGCTACCGGGGTAGCGCTGGAGGTTTACCCTCGGTGAACACCGAATGTCGACCCCGCATGTCCGCATAGCGCGTGAGTGAACAGGACAAAGTTTCCCTTCTGTGACGCGGGCATCGACTGCACGACGGCTCTGTGGGTGAGTCGGTACTGTTGGTGCACCGATCACCGGGGGAGGTGGCCGCTCGTGAACACAGACCGAGACGACGCGCACGGCAGCGCGCGGCGCGAGGCGGAGGTCCGCGATCTCACGGCCCAGGTGGACTTCCTCCAGGAGGAAGTCCAGCTCCTGCGCCGCAAGCTCACGGAAGGGCCCCGGCACGTCCGGACCCTCGAGGATCGTCTTGCCACCGCGCAAGCCACGATCTCTCGCCTCACCGAACAGAACGACAAACTGGCCTCGACCCTCAGAGAAGCGCGGACCCAGATCGTCGCGCTCAAAGAGGAGATCGACCGGTTGGCCCAGCCGCCCAGCGGCTACGGGGTCTTCCTGGCCGCACACGACGACGGAACCGTCGACGTGTTCACCGGTGGCCGCAAACTGCGGGTCGCCGTCTCCCCGTCGGTGGAGCTCGAAACGCTCCGCCGCGGCCAAGAGGTCATGCTCAACGATGCCCTCAACGTCGTACAGGCCCTCGGTGTGGAGCGGGCCGGCGAAGTAGTGACGCTCAAGGAACTCCTCTACGACGAGCAGAACGTCGCGGACCGGGCACTGGTGCTCTCCCGCGCCGACGAGGAGCGTGTCGTCTACCTGGCGCACACCCTCGACGAGGTGCAGCTGCGGGCGGGTGACGCGCTGCTGCTCGAGCCGCGCTCGGCCTACGCCTACGAACGCATCCCGAAGTCCGAGGTCGAGGAGCTCGTGCTGGAGGAGGTCCCGGACATCGACTACACGTCGATCGGTGGCCTTTCCTCCCAGATCGAGCAGATCCGGGACGCGGTGGAGTTGCCGTTCCTGCACGCGGACCTGTTCCGCGAGCACGAGCTGCGGCCGCCGAAGGGCGTCCTGCTCTACGGCCCGCCCGGCTGCGGTAAGACGCTCATCGCCAAGGCGGTGGCGAACTCGCTGGCCAAGAAGGTGGCCGAGGTGCGCGGCGACACCGGCACGAACGCCGGCAAGTCGTTCTTCCTCAACATCAAGGGCCCGGAGCTGCTCAACAAGTACGTCGGCGAGACCGAGCGACACATCCGGCTGATCTTCCAGCGGGCCCGTGAGAAGGCGTCCGGCGGCACCCCGGTGATCGTGTTCTTCGACGAGATGGACTCGATCTTCCGGACCCGTGGCTCCGGCGTCTCCTCGGACGTCGAGAACACGATCGTTCCCCAGCTCCTGTCCGAGATCGACGGTGTCGAGGGCCTGGAGAACGTCATCGTGATCGGCGCGTCCAACCGCGAGGACATGATCGACCCGGCGATCCTGCGGCCGGGTCGGCTCGACGTCAAGATCAAGATCGAGCGTCCGGACGCCGAAGCGGCGAAGGACATCTTCAGCAAGTACATCACCGGCGGGGTGCCGATCCACCCCGAGGACGTGGCCGCCAACGGTGGCTCGCGGCAGGCGACCCTGGACGCGATGATCCAGGGCGTCGTGGAGCGGATGTACACCGAGACCGAGGAGAACCGCTTCCTCGAGGTGACGTACGCCAACGGTGACAAGGAAGTCCTGTACTTCAAGGACTTCAACTCCGGCGCGATGATCCAGAACATCGTCGACCGGGCGAAGAAGATGGCGATCAAGGACTTCCTGACGCTCAACCAGAAGGGCGTCCGGATGCAGCACCTGTTGGACGCCTGCGTCGATGAGTTCCGGGAGAACGAAGACCTCCCGAACACGACCAACCCGGACGACTGGGCCCGGATCTCCGGCAAGAAGGGTGAGCGGATCGTGTACATCCGCACGCTCGTCTCCGGTGGCAAGGGCAGCGAGGCGGGGCGGTCGATCGACACCGCGACCAATACGGGACAGTATCTCTGACCCGCCGATGACGGGCCGCCCGGAGACGCGAGTCTCCGGGCGTTGCCACGCCGCAACGACCACGGGACCGTACCTCTGAGATGACGCACCACAGCGCCGCCCGGCTCGCTCCGACGACTGCCCACCCGGGGTGTTCGGCGCGGCGTCGATGAGGACGATCTCCCGCCGGCTCGCGGCGGCGCTCCCACTCCGCGGCTGGCTGCTCCTCGGGCTGCTGTACGTGCTCGCGGTGGGGCTGGCGCTGATCACCAACGCCCAGTTCGGGCCGGATTCGCGGATCTACCTGGCCTGGACCTACTGGTACCTGGGCCATCCGCAGGCCGAGGCGGCGCAGCTCTCCTACAACTACCTGTGGGACAACAGCGGCCTCCGCGACTGCTGGTCCTGCTGGCCGGACGACTACCACGAGAAGTTCTTCACCGGGCAGTACGCGGCGGTCGTCGGGCCGCGGGTGCTGCTGCCGTTCCTCTCCGCGCCGTTCGTCGCGCTGTTCGGGCCGATGGGCATGCTCGTCGTCCCGATGGTCGGGTACGCGCTGGCGGTGATCGCCACCGTGCTGCTGGCGTCCCGGCTCTGGGGCCAGCGCTGGGCGCTGCTCGCCGGCACGGTGCTGCTGCTACCGGTCTACGTGTCCCGGTGGAGCGTCGTCGCGCACACCGAAGGGCCGGCGTTCGCGCTGCTGGCCGTGCCGCTCCTGTTGCTGCCACTGGCCAAGCGGGTGACGCGGAAGCACCTGATCGCCTACGCCGCCCTGGTCGGCGTCGGCATGCTCAACCGGCAGTTCGCGATCGCGCTGCCGGTGGCGGTCGGGTTCGCCTGGCTGCTGGTCGCGGTGCGGGACCGGAAGTTCCGCAACGTCTGGCTGCCGTTCGCGTTCTGGGGCAACCTGGTCGGCTTCGGCGTCCTGCTGGCGCAGATGCTGATCACGCCGATGATCTTCGGCGGCGAGGAACTGTCGCTGACCGCGCACTTCAACCAGCTCTCCACCACGTACTTCCAGACCTCCGGTGTCGCCGCGCTGCCGGAGGTCACCTGGAACATCATCACGTCCGACCTGCTCCGCGTCCGGTACGACCTGGTGCTGATGGCGCTGCTGGTGACGGTGACCGTCGCGGTGGTGTGGCGCTTCCGCAGCGAACTGTCGGCGCTGGCGGCCGGTGCGTTCCTCTCGGTCTCGGCGATCAACATCGTCGAGTTCTGGCCGGCCTCGTTCCGGTACCACGCGCCGATCGTCCCCCTGCTGGTGCTGGCCACCGTCGCGTTGCTGGCCGACCTGTGGGGACCGATCCGGCGGAGACCGTCCCGGTCGACCGAGACCGAGCCGCGGCCGCCCGCGAACCGACTACCGACGGCCCCGGTCGCGGCGGCCGCCGCGACCGCCCGTCCGGCCCGCCGCTGGACCCCCGATCGGCGCGGTCTGCGCTGGGTGGGGACGTTGCCGCTGCACGCGTGGCTGGTGATCGGCGTCCTGCTCACGCTGACCTTCGCGGAGCTGCAGGACCGCACCTGGCACTACGGCCCCAGCAGCCTCTACCACCTGGCCTGGTCGTACCGGATCCTCGGCCACTCACCGGCCGAGGCCACCGCGCTGACCTACGACGGGCTGCACAACGAGCAGTTCTTCGACTCCGGTTGCGGCGGCCCGTGCTGGGAGTACGGCGACTACTGGATCTACCAGCACGCCACCTCGGCCGATCCGAACGTCGTCTACCCGCTGCTGTCGGCGCCGTTCGTGAGCTTCCTCGGCCCGGCCGGGCTGCTGGTCGTCCCGGTGATCGCGCTGCTGGTCGCCACCGCGATGCTGACCGTCTTCGCGGCCCGCCGCTGGGGCGCGGCGGCGGCGACGCTCACCGCGGTGGGGTTCCTGCTCACCGACCGGATCGCGGTCGCCGGCCTGGCCGGCACCGCGGACATGCTCGCGATCGCGCTGGCGATCGGCTGCCTGTTCACGCTCCCGCTGGACGGGCCACGGAGCCGACGGGCGCTGGCCGCGTTCGGTGTGCTGCTCGTGCTCGCTCTGGCCAGCCGGTCGACGTCGATCGCGCTGGTCGGCGCCGTCGGGATGGCGTGGCTCTGCGCGAGCTGGTCCGCGCGCACGCTCCGCAACCGCTGGTGGCCCTACGCGAGCGTGGCCGGGCTCGCGGCGATGGGCATCGTGCTGCTCGGCCAGGTCAACCGGATCGTCGACGCCCGCTACCTCGGGCGCGCCCGCGAGGTGATCTCCGAGGGCACCGGCGGCGTCGTCGGCTCGATCGGCGACCGGATCTCCGACATGACGTCGGTGGACGGCACCTACATCGCCGCGGACGCCCTGCTCTGCGCCGTGCTGCTGGTGACGGTCATCGCGGCACCGATGCGGACGTTCCGCGACCCCCTGGCGGCCCTGGCGCTCGGCGGCGGTGTGGTCAGCGTCCTGCTCGGGCTGCTGGTCGGGGTGCCGTCGGGCGCGCGGCAGTTCAGCACCGTCTACCCGCTGTTCCTGCTGACGTCGGTCGGCGTGGTGGCGTCGCTGGTGAGCCGATTGCGTCCGCGGATGCCGGACAGCGGCCCCGCGACCGAGCCCTCGCCGACCGAGCCCTCGCCGACCGAGCCCGCGTCGACCGAGCCGCCGGACGCGGTCGAACCCGCGCCCGAGCCGGGCGCCGCGGCGCCGGAGGAGACCGCGCCGGAGCCGGTACCGGCCGTCGTCGCGGTCGCGAGCGCGGATTCCGGCCTAGTGGATCCCTTCCCGACGGCCGGGGTCGCACTGACCGACGACGACCCGCGCACCGCACTCCACCTGCCCGCACGCCCCGGGACCGGCCCGTGATCGCGACCGCGCGCCACCGTACGACGGCGGAGTGTGGCGCAGCCGCCGTCGGCCAGGCCGGGCGGCGGCGCGCCGAGGTACGTAGGCTTCACACATGAGCGCGCGACGAATCATGGGCACCGAGATCGAGTACGGCATCTCGGTCCCCGGCCAGCCCGGCGCCAACCCGATGGTCACCTCGTCCCAGATCGTGAACGCGTACGGGGCGCGCAACGACCCGTCCCGCTCCGGTCGGGCCAGATGGGACTACGAGGAGGAATCGCCGCTGCGCGACGCCCGCGGGTTCAACTACGGCGGGGCGCTCTACGACCCCGCGGAGGCCCTGGCCGATGAGGACCTCGGCCTGGCCAACGTCATCCTGACCAACGGCGCCCGGCTCTACGTCGATCACGCCCACCCGGAGTACTCGACGCCCGAGGTGACCAACCCGCGCGACGTCGTGCTCTTCGACAAGGCGGGCGAGCGGGTGATGGCCGAGGCGTCCCGGCGGGCGGCCACCGTGCCCGGCGCACCGCCGATCAACCTGTACAAGAACAACACCGACAACAAGGGCGCCTCCTACGGCGCGCACGAGAACTACCTCATGCGCCGCCGGACGCCGTTCAGCGAGATCGTCACGCACCTGACGCCGTTTTTCGTCACCCGCCAGGTGGTCTGCGGCGCGGGCCGGGTGGGGATCGGTCAGGACGGCTCGGGAACCGGGTTCCAGATCAGCCAGCGCTCCGACTTCTTCGAAGTCGAGGTCGGTCTGGAGACGACGCTCAAGCGTCCGATCATCAACACCCGGGACGAGCCGCACGCGGACGCGGAGAAGTACCGCCGGCTGCACGTCATCATCGGCGACGCGAACCTGTCCGAGATCGCGACGTACCTCAAGGTCGGCACGACCGCGCTGGTGCTCAGCCTGATCGAGGACAAGGTCCTCCCGGGGGACCTGGCGCTCGCCGAGCCGGTCTCCGACCTGCGGGCCGTGTCGCACGACCCGGGCCTGCAGCACAAGGTCAGCCTCCGCGACGGCCGGAAGATGACCGCGCTGGACATCCAGGAGATCTACTGCGAGCGGGCCCGGCAGTACGTGGCCGACCGCTACGGCGACGACGTCGACCCGATCACCGCCGACGTGCTCGAACGGTGGGAGTCGGTGCTCGACCGGCTCCGCCGCGACCCGATGCTCTGCGCTACCGAGCTGGACTGGGTGGCGAAGCTGCGGTTGCTCGAGGGCTACCGCGACCGCGACAACCTGGGCTGGGACTCGCCCCGGCTGGCGCTGGTCGACCTGCAGTACCACGACGTCCGGCCGGAGAAGGGCCTCTACCACCGGCTGGTCGCCCGCGGTGCGATGAAGCGGCTGCTGAAGGACGACGAGGTCATCCGCGCGATGCTCAAGCCGCCGACCGACACCAGGGCCTACTTCCGCGGACGCTGCCTGGAGAAGTACGGCGCGTCGGTGGTGGCCGCCAGCTGGGACTCGCTCATCTTCGACGTGGGGCGGGAGTCGCTGGTGCGCGTCCCGATGCTCGAGCCGGAGCGTGGCACGCTGCAACACGTCGGAAACCTGCTCGATCGGTGCGACAGCGCCGTCGAGCTCCTGGACGCACTGACGGGCCCGAACCGCTAATTTCCGACGTCCGGACAGGTACCGTCGAGATGCGAACCGAGGGGAGACGCCATGAGCACGAGGGATAGCGGCGGACAGTCGCAGAGCAGCCGGGCCCGGCAGGACGTCGACGAGGTCGAGGCAGTCGAGGCGAATCCTGAGGTCGCCGAGCGGGTCGAGGAGCTGACCGAGGACGTCGACTCGATGCTCGACGAGATCGACTCGGTGCTCGAGGAGAACGCGGAGGAGTTCGTCCGCGGCTACGTGCAGAAGGGCGGCGAGTAGCTCCCCGGCTCCACCTCCCGCTCACCAACCGTTACTCGGAAGCCGCCCGGCAGGACCACTGCCGGGCGGCCTTTCCAACCCTGCGCCCCCGCCCTTTGAAAGGCCGTCAGCGCCCGGACCGGGGCCCGAGGGCGGCGTGCGGGTGGCGGTAGGGTGGCTAGCAGTTCGTCGGCGTACGTACGAGAGAGGATCCAGGTGGCAACGGGTCTTGGTGCTTCCGGCCGTTTCTCGAACCTGTTCACCGCGCCAGGGGGGTCGTCGTTCACCGAGTTCCTCAACCTGACAGCGCCCGAGTTGCTCCCGGGGCGGCGTCCGTTGCCGCCGGGTGACCACGGCGCGATCGCGCCGCACGGCACGACGATCGTGGCCGCGACCTACACCGGTGGTGTGGTCATGGGCGGCGACCGCCGGGCCACCCAGGGCAACATGATCGCCCAGCGCGACATCGAGAAGGTCTTCCCGACCGACGCGTACTCGGTCGCGGGCATCGCCGGTACGGCCGGCATCGCGATCGAGATGATCCGGCTCTACCAGGTGGAGCTGGAGCACTACGAGAAGATCGAGGGCACCCCGCTGACCCTCGACGCCAAGGCCAACCGCCTGTCGATCATGATCCGCGGCAACCTGGGCGCCGCGCTGCAGGGCCTCGCGGTGGTCCCGCTCTTCGCCGGGTACGACCTCGACGCGATCGACCCGGCTAAGGCTGGTCGCATCTTCGGGTTCGACGTCACCGGCGGGTGCTGGGAAGACCGCGGCTACTCCTCGGTCGGCTCGGGCTCGGTGTTCGCGAAGTCCGCGCTGAAGAAGCTCTGGAAGCCGGGGCTGGACGAGACCGGTGCCGTCCGCGTCCTGGTGGAGTCGCTCTACGACGCGGCCGACGACGACTCGGCGACCGGCGGTCCCGACCTCATCCGCAAGCTCTACCCGATCCTGACCGTCGTCGACGCCGAGGGCGTCCGGCGGCTGACCGACGACGAGGTCGGCGCGGTAGTGGCCGAGGTGATCGCCGACCGTACGGCGAACCCGGGCGTCTGACCGTCTCTCCGCTGAAGATCACCGAACGAAGGGGCACCCACCGCCGTGGCCATGCAGTTCTATGCCTCGCCCGAGCAGCTCATGCGCGACCGCTCGGAGTTCGCGCGCAAGGGGATCGCGCGCGGTCGCAGTGTGGTCGTGCTCAGCTACGCCGGGGGCGTGCTGTTCGTCGCCGAGAACACGTCCAACGCGCTCCACAAGGTCAGCGAGATCTACGACCGCATCGGCTTCGCCGCGGTCGGTAAGTACAACGAGTTCGAGGCCCTGCGCCAGGGCGGCGTCCGCTACGCCGACCTGCGGGGCTACTCCTACGACCGCCGCGACGTGACCGCACGGGGCCTGGTCAACGCCTTCGCGCAGCAGCTCGGTGCGATCTTCGGTGAGCAGTCGAAGCCGTTCGAGGTCGAGGTCTGCGTCGCGCAGGTCGGGGCCGAGGCCGCGGCGGACGAGCTCTACCGGCTCACCTACGACGGCTCGGTCAGCGACGAGCCGGGCTTCGTCGCGATGGGCGGGCAGTCCGAGGCGATCGCCTCCACCCTGCGCGAGCGGCACGACACCGAGCTCGACCTGCGGGCGACGCTGAAGATCGCGGTCGACGCGCTGGCGTCGATCGGCGGCGAGAACGGGAACCCGCGGACGATCTCCGCGGCTCAGCTCGAGGTCGCGGTCCTCGACCGCACCCGGCCGGGCCGGGCGTTCCGCCGGCTCATCGGTGCGGCCCTGGAGGGCCTGCTCGCCTCCGAAACCACGTCGGGGGACGCTGAGAGCGAGGCGTCGTCCGAGGCTGCGGAGTCAGCTGGGGACACCGACTCCGCGGAGTCGTCGGACTCCTGACGCCGTTCCACACCCGCACGGCTCGGGCCGCCCCGGACAGGGCGGCCCGACTCGTTTCTCGGCGCGACCGGTGCGGGTCGGGGAGGCCTGACGGACCGCCGCGGGAAATCCTGTCACCGGGTGGCAGGAAAGCGGGCCACACTGAACCCGTGCGTGCCGACCGACTGCTCTCGCTGCTCCTGCTGATCCAGACGCGGGGGCGGATGACCGCGCAGGAGCTCGCGGACGAGCTGGAGGTCTCGGTACGCACGGTGTACCGGGACGTCGAGGCACTCAGCGCGGCCGGGGTACCGCTCTACGCCGACCGCGGGCCGGCGGGCGGCTACCAGCTGGTGGACGGTTACCGGACGAAGCTCACCGGCCTCACCATCGATCAGGCGGAGTCGCTGTTCCTGGTGGGCATGCCCGGCCCCGCCGCCGCGCTCGGGCTCGGCACCGAGCTGGCCGCGACCGAGCTCAAGCTGCTGGCCGCGCTGCCGGGTGAGCTCCGTACCCGAGCCGAACGGATGCGGGAGCGTTTCCACCTCGACGCGCCGGGCTGGTTCCGGGAGGCCGAGCACGTACCGCACCTCGGGTCGCTCGCCGACGCGGTGTGGAACCAGCGCCGCATCCGGGCGCGCTACCGGCGCTGGCGGGCACCCCGTGAGGTGGAGCGCGTGTGGGACCCGCTGGGCGTCGTCCTGAAGGCGGGGGTGTGGTATTTCGTGGCCCGCACGGTGCCGGAGTCCGGGGACTCCGAGGTGCGGGCGTACAAGGTGTCGCACCTGCTCGACGTGGAGGCGCTACCGGAGCGGTTCGAGCGCCCCGAGGGGTTCGACCTGGCCGAGTACTGGCAGGAGTGGACGCAGCGGTTCGAGCGCAACCTGATCCGGGGGACCGCGGAGGTCCGGCTCTCGCCGCAAGGGCTGGAGCGGTTGCAGCACCTCCTCGGGGGCCCTGCCATGGTGCAGGCTGCCCGGGCGAACGCCGAGCCCCCGGACGAGGACGGCTGGTTGCGCACCGCGATTCCGGTCGAGCACCTCCGCAAGGCGCACGGCGACTTCCTGGCGCTCGGCGCGGACGTCGAGGTGCTCGGCCCACCGGAGTTGCGCACGATGATCGTCGGCACGGTGAAGGCGCTCGCAGCCCGGTACTGCTGACGCGCGCCCGCGCCGCGGAAACGGATCTAGTACGGTGCGTACCGCCGACCAGAGTCGGACATAGCGGGCACGTCACGGGCGCGGAGTGCGCGCGGTACGGACGGGGGTGCGGTGGCGACGAGGCGGCGAACCCTGCTGAAGGCTGCGTGCGCGATCGTGAGCCTGAGCGTCGCCGGTGGCCTGGTCGCGATCGTGCCGGCGATCGCGGCTCCGGCGGCCGGACGTCCGTCGACCCGGTGCGTGGTCGCCGACCGGCGGCTGGGCCAGATCAGCGGCCTGGTCGAGCGTCCCGGGGGGTTCTCGGTCGTCAACGACACCGGGCCGGTCGTCTGGCGTCTGGACGCCGGGTGCCGCCCGATCCGGCGGACCGTGCTCCGGCCGCCGGCACCGCACGACCCGGACGCCGCTCCGTTCGGCGGGAAGCGCTTCGATACCGAGGACATCGCGCTCGACGCGGCCGGGGCGTTCTGGATCGCCGACATCGGCGGGAACACGACGTACCGGGTCGCGGTGTCGCTGTTCCGCTGGCGAGTGGGTACGGCGGCGACCGCGGTGCACCGGTACGACCTGCGATACCCCGACGGCGCGCACGATGCGGAGGCGATGCTGGTCACCCGCCGCGGAGCGGTCGTCCTGGTCACGAAGACGGCCCAGGCGGCGGGGGTCTACGTCGCCGATGCACCGTTGCGCCCGACCGGGTGGCTGCGGCTGGTCGGGCGCTTCGACGTCCGGCAGGCGTGCCCGACGTGCCGGGCACGCAGTCGGTTGATCACCGGGGGAGCGGTGTCGAGGGACGGCACCCGGGCGGTGCTGCGAACCTACGACCGGGCGTTCGAGTGGCACACGCCGGACGGGAACATCGCCAGGGCGATCGTGACGCGCGTGCCGCGTCAGATTCGGCTGCCTGCCAGCCGCCAGGGCGAGGCGATCGCCTACACCACCGACGCCCGGACGCTGCTCACCGCGACCGAGCGCATCCCGGCGCCGATAACAGCGGTGCCGGTGCGCCGCTGAGCCCAGGTCGCCCGGCGGGTGCGCGCTCTCAGAAGAAGTCGCCTTCCTCGTCGTCGCCGAAGACCGCATCGCCGGCCTCGTCGAGCATCTCGCCCGCGACCATGCCGCCGACGAAGCCGGCCGCCGCGCCGCCGGCCACGGCTCCCATCCCCAGGCCGCCGCGGTGCCTCCGGTGGCCGTGGTGCCCGTATCCGTGGCTGCCGTGCGCGCCGAAAGCCGCGGGCCCACCGAGCGCGCCGTGCCCGCTGAACGCCCCGTGGGCGCTCGTCAGCAACTGCTGCAGCCAGCCGTCGAGGTACCCGGCCCAGTCGGTGTTGCCGGCGGTCGCATAGTCGATCCGCAGGTGGTGGAACGTGTCCGCGCCGCCGCTGAACAGCCCGCCGCGCTTGTCGACTTCGAGCACGACGTCCACCGCGTGCGGGCCCGCGACGAACGTCAGCTCGAGCTCGTTGAGCCGCCCGGCGTACTGCGGTGCGGGGAAGAACTCGATCTCCTGGTAGAACGGCAGCTGCTGCGGCACGCCCCGCAGCTGCCCGTACTCGACGTCCGCACTGCGGAACGTGAACCCGAGCCGGGCGACCGCGTCCAGGAACAACTCCTGAGCGGGCAGCGGGTGGATCGCGACCGGGTCGAGGTCACCGGCGTCGATCGCCTTCGCCACCGCGACCTCCGTCCGCAGCCCGACGGCCATGCCGCGCAGCGCCTGGCCGAACACCGCGGTGACCGGGGCCTCCCACGGCACCGCGAACTGGAACGGGATCGACCGGTCGGTGTTCGCCGGCAGCTCGAAACCGCCGCTGAGCGGCAGCCGGGCGAACTCCACGCCGCCGGCCTGCTCGTGCTCGCCGCCCTCGAACTCGACCCGGGTGACGAGGCCCAGCTCGATGCGTTCGATCGTCACGGTCCGATCTCCACCCCGGAGCCGGACCTCACCCCGCAGCAGCCCGCCGGGCTGGCAGTCGCCGCGTTCCAGCACGGTGTCGACGGACGGTCCGCCGGCACCGAACGCGTGCATCAACTTCCGAAAGACCACGACATCTCCTCGGACCAAGGCCGCTCAGGTGTGTTTCCTACCCTTGTGCCCGTTCCAACGGGCGCGGTGACGGGGCAGTTCCCGGCCTCTCCCGCACCAAACCGATGTCCGGATCCGCGGGCTACTGGTCGCTGCGAACGGGTGGGACCGAGCCGTGGCTCAGAGCGGCGGGCGGCGCCTGCCGTGCCCGGTCGCGGCCTCGAACGCCGCCGCGACCTGCAGCGTCAGCAGGTCGGAGCGTGGGCGGGTGACGATCTGCAGACCGACCGGCAGGCCGTCCGGGGTGAAGCCGGCCGGCACCGAGATCGCCGGGGCGCCGAGCACCGTCACGTGGTACGCCGAGCGCATCCAGTCCAGGTAGGAGTGCTGATCCTGCCCGGCGATGATCTCCGGGTACTCCTCGTCGACGTCGAACGGCGGCACCTGGCTGACCGGCGCGATCAGCACGTCGTAGGAGTCGAAGAACGCCGCTGCCGCTCGGTAGGTGCGCGCCCAGGCGGTGGTGGCCTGCCAGACGTCGGCGCCGCTGAGCTTCCGTCCTACTTCGATGTTCCAGGCCAGCGCCGGTTTGAACAGCTCCGGCCGGCGGTCGAACCGGTCTCCGAACTGCAGCGCGAATGCGTTCGCGCGAAGCGTCCGGAACACGAACTCGGCGTCGGAGAGGTCGGGGGTCGCCTCCTCGACGACGCACCCCAGCTCGGCGAAGACCGCCGGGGCACCGGCCAGGACGTCCGCGACGACCGGCTCGACCGGCAGCCCGCCGAGCGTCGGGCTCCAGGCGACCCGCAGCCCGGCCAGGTTCCGCTCGAGCGGAACCCGGAACGCCGCGCCGGGGGTCTCGAGCGCGATCGGCGAGCGGGGATCGGGACCGGCGATCACCGAGAGCAGCAGCGCGACGTCGGCCACGGTGCGCCCCATCGGTCCGGACGTGCCGAGCGTGTCCCACGGGTTGTCGGTCGGGTGGGACGGCACCCGGCCGGGCGTCGGCCGGAATCCGACCACGTTGCAGAACGAGGCGGGGTTGCGCAGCGAGCCGCCCATGTCGCTGCCGTCGGCGATCGGCGTCAGCCCGGCGGCGAGCGCCGCGGCCGCACCGCCGCTACTGCCTCCGGCCGAGCGACCCAGGTCGTAGGGGTTGCGGGTGGTGCCGAACAGCGTGTTGAACGTGTGCGACCCGGCGGCGAACTCGGGGACGTTCGTCTTGCCGATCCGGACCGCGCCGGCGTCCTGGATCCGTTCGACGATCAGCTCGTCGGAGGCCGGGACGTAGTCGGCGAGCAGGGGCGAACCGTAGGTGGTCCGCATCCCGGCGGTGTCGTGGGTGTCCTTGAACGCGATCGGGAGGCCGTGCAGCGGGCCGGGCTCGGCGCCGCGCGCGACCGCTTCGTCGGCGGCCGCGGCGGCGGCGAGGGCGCCCTCGGCGTCCAGGGTCACGATCGCGTTGATCGCCGGGTTGACCCGGTCGATCCGGTCGAGGTGGGCCGCGACGACGTCCCGGGCGGAGACTTCCCGGCGGCGCAGCCGCTGCGCCAAGTCGGTCGCGTCCAGGGCACAGAGCTCATCCATGCCCCCGAGCTTCGCCCGCGGCGGTCGCCGTGTCACTGGGCGACCCTGCCGCGCCGCGCGGCGGATCCACGGCAGGAAGTGCCAGCCGTCGGGCCGGGACGTCAGTCGGTGGCCGGGGCAGGGGCTCGCTTCTTCGCGGCCTGGATCTCCGCGTAGACGTGGGCGCGCAGCTCGGTGAAGCGCGGATCCGCCCGGGTGGTCAGCTGGTCACGCGCGGCGGGCAGGTCCACCGACAGCGTCTCCTGCACCACGGTCGGCGCCGACGACAGCACGATCACTCGCTCCCCGAGGTACACCGCCTCGTCGATGTCGTGCGTGACGAACAGGATCGTCACCCCGAACTTCTGCCAGATCGACCGGATCAGGTCCTCCAGGTCGGCCCGGGTCTGCGCGTCCACCGCCGCGAACGGCTCGTCCATCAGCATCACCGACGGCTGGTAGGCCACCGCGCGCGCGATCGCCACCCGCTGCTGCATGCCGCCGGAGAGCTGCCACGGGTAGGCGTCGCCGCGGTCGGCGAGCCCCACCGCGCTGAGCGCCTCGTCGATCAGCCGGTTCCGCTCGGCGCGGCCGAGCTTCTTCTCCTTGAGCGGCAGCTCGACGTTGCGTCGGACGGTGAGCCACGGGAACAGGCTCCGTCCGTACTCCTGGAAGACGACGGCCAGATCGGCGGGCGGTGCCGTCACCGGTGTGCCGGAGAGCGTCACCGTGCCTCCGGACGGTCGCATCAGCCCGGCGGCGCACTTGAGCAGCGTCGTCTTGCCGCACCCGGAGGGGCCGACCAGGCAGACGAGTTCGCCGGCGGCCAGCGCGACGCTGACGTCGCGGATCGCCTCGAAATCCCCGTACGACTTCCGTAAGCCGGTGATCTCGAGCAGTGCTGTCTCCGTCTGGGCGGCCATGACGCTAGTTCCCTCCGTCGCGCGCGGCCCGGCGGAGGCCGAAGTACCAGCGCAGGATTACCCGTTCAGCGAGGCCGAACAGACCGGCCAGCAGGATGCCCAGCAGGCCGAGCAGGATGATCCCGGTCCACATCTCGGGGATCGCGTAGCCCCGCTGGAACTGGACGATCGTGAACCCGAGGCCGCTGGACGCCGCGAACATCTCGCTGATCACCATCAGGATGATCGCGATCGCCAGCGCTTGGCGGAGGCCGGTCATGATCTGCGGGCTGGCCCCACGCAGCACCAGCGTGCGCAGCCGGGTGAGCCCGCTGATCCGGTAGGCGCGGCACACCTCGTCGAGCACCGGGTCGACGGCACGGACACCCTCGATCGTGTTGAGCAGCACCGGCCAGACGCAGCCGAAGACGATGACGGTGACCTTCATCGTGTTGTCGATCCCGGCGAACAGCATCACGACCGGAATGAGCACCGGAGGCGGCACCGCGCGCAGGAACTCCAGCACCGGCTCGCTGTAGGCGCGCAGCCGTGGCGAGAGGCCGATCGCGGTTCCGGCGGCGACGCCGACCAGCCCGGCGATCGCGAACCCCGCGAGCAGCCGGACGACGCTGGGCAGCACGTCGGCGCGGAGCGTGGCCGGCGTCCAGGTCGGACCGAACGCCCGGACCACGGCGTCCGGCGTCGGCAGGTAGAAGTTCTGACCGCCGGCGCTGGCGGCCCACCAGACGCCGATCAGGATCACCGGGAGCAGGAACCACCGGAGCGGCTTCAGGACCAGGCTCATACCGGCACCTCGCGGCGTACGGACGCGTGCCACCGCAGCAGCCTGCGCTCTCCGGCCCGGACGCCGACGTTGACCAGGACACCGAGCACACCGGTGGTGAGCACCAGCGCGTACACCAGCGCCGGCTCGGTCCCGGACCGGGCGACCGCGATCTCCGCACCGAGGCCGGGCGCACCGATGACCAGCTCCACGGTCACCGCAAGGATCAGCGCGACGGCGGCGCCGAGCCGGACCCCGGTGAGCACGTACGGCAGGGCCGACGGCCAGGTGACGTGCCGGATCCGCGCCCAGCGGCTGAACCGGAACGAACGCGCGGTCTCCTCGGCGACCGGGTCGACGTCCGCGACACCGGCCAGGACCTGGACGTAGATCTGCCAGAACGCCGCGTAGACGACGAGCAGCAGCGTCGAGCCGAGCCCGGTGCCGTACACGATCACCGCGAGCGGGATCAGCGCGACCGACGGGATCGGACGGAGGAACTCCACGGTCGACGTCGTGAACGCCCGGACTGCGGGAAGCAGCGCGAGCGAGAATCCCAGCACGATCGCGAGGGCGGTGGCGATCAACAGCCCGAGCAGCCAGGCGTAGACGGTCTCGCCGATCGCGGTCCAGTACGCGCTGGTGCCCGCCTCCCGGACCAGTACCCGCAGCACGGTGGAGACCGGGGGAAGGTCGGTCGAGGACACCAGGCCGATCCGGGGCGCGATCTCCCAGACCGCCAGTGCGATCAGCGCGCCGACGGCGCCGCGGACCGCGTTCGACCCGGCGCGTTCACGCCGCGCCGCCCCGGTCACCGCAGCGGGTGCGGTCACCGGGGCAGCGGGGGACTCAGTCTGCATACAGTGCGTTCAGGTCGGGGGCCTTGGACAGCAGCTTGTCCGAGGTGGCGAGCTCGCCGAGCGTCGCGACCGACTCCTTGTTCACCTCGACCGGCCACTTCGGCAGGGTCAGCTTCGGGATGAGGTCGGGGGTGATCTTCGTGTAGCTGGTCAGAACCTGCCGGACCTCGTCGGGGTGCGCGTCGGCGTAGGCGAGGGACTCCTGGATGGCCTCGGTGAACCGGGTGACCAGGTCCTTGTCGGACGCGAGTAGCTTCTCCGTGACGAAGTACCCGGCCACGCTGAGGTTCGGGGCGAGGTCCACGTAGGTCGAGGTGATCGGGCGGGCACCGGCGGCCAACGTCTGGCTCAGCTGCGGCTCGACCACGAACGCGGCGTCGACCCGGCCACCGGCCAGCGCGGGGGGCATGTCCGGGAACGGCAGCTCGACGAGCTTGACGGTCGCCGGATCGCCGCCGTCCTTGCGGATGGAGTTGCGGACGGCGGTGTCGCCGATGTTCTTCAGCGTGTTGACCGCGACCCGTTTGCCGGAGAGGTCCTTGGGGGTCTTGATCGGGCTGTTGCCCGCGACGACGATCGCGCCGAAGTCCTTGCCCTGGACGCCGGTGCTGGACACGCCGTTCGACACGACCTTGAGCGGCAGGCCCTTGTCCCGGGCGAGCAGCAGCGACGTGAAGTTCGAGAAGCCGACCTGGTACTCACCGGACATCACGCTCGGCACGATCGCGGCACCACCGGCGGCGGTCTTCAGCGTCAGGTCGATGTTGCGCTTGGAGAAGAAGCCCTTCTCCTTGCCGAGGTAGATGGGGGCGACGTCGACGATCGGGATGGTTCCGACGGTCACCTGGGCGTTGCCGCCCTCGGTCTTGACCTCGGACCCGGACGAACCGCCGCAACCGGCTACAACGAAGGCCAGCGTGGCGGCGGCGATGCTCGCCAAAGCACGGCGCATGAAAGCTCCAAATGGGGGTTGGTACTCCGCGGCGGAGTGGGAGCTGAGAGCGGTGCCACGGCCGGGGCGCCGTGGGGTGGGCGAAGCGTGCGCATTGTGAACAGTGGAACGGATCCAGACTATTGACGTGAGCTGAGTCACGTCAACAACGGTGTTTTTGTCAGCGGCATTGTTGACAGTCCAGGCCGCCTATCGGCGCTATTTCGGCTAACCGGTTCTCTCAGCGCGATGAGCGGCGCTCTTTTGTTGACAATGGTGATCCAACTCGAATGCTGCGCTCCGTAGGGCCGACGTGCCTTCGGGGTGACCGCGGGGCGCCGATGAGATGGCCGGTCGCGCGTGTCGGCGGATGGTCCCCGGCGCGGTCCGGACGCCGCCGACGCCGCACGCCGCGCCCTCGCCGGCGGACGGCTTTTGGGAAGCCAACGTCTGCGGGGACGCCCGCGGCACGGTTTTCGGGAAGGCAACCTCTGGCGGGTGCCCAGGGGGCGGGCTTTCGGGAAAACTGCGTTCGCCCCGGGGCGCTGGTGGGGCGGATTCGGGAAAACCCGCGGCGGTGCCCCGGCGTAGCGCAGGGCCTAGGGTGGCCACTGGATCTGGGAGCTCGAATCGCCGGGGGTAACGCATGACGCGACCGTGGACGGCGGGGCTGGTGCTGGTCGTGCTGGCGCTGCTGACCGGCTGCAGCAATGGGGCGCCCGACCCGAGCGCTGGGAACCCGTCCTCGTCGGCGGAGGCGGCCGCGTCGCCGTCGGCCGCGGCCGAGAGCCCGGTGGCGCCGCCGCCCACCGGCGGCACGCCCGCCGAGCGGGTCTGCGCCTACCTCGATCAGGTGCGGGCGCAGATGGACCGGGCGACGAGCGTGGAGAACGCCCGGACGGTGCTCACGGTCCAGCTGGCGGCGCTCGCGAGTCAGAACCCCGACCTGGAGAGGGTCGTCAGCACGCAACTGGACGCGCTGACGACCCAGGGCTGCCCGCAGACCCGGCAGGCGATTCTCACGCGCCTCGGCGTGGACAGCTTCTCCGCTGCACTGCGCTGACTCGACCGGCGCGGGCTACTTCTTCGACTTCTTCTTCGTCGCGCGGTTGCTCAGACTGTCCAGCACCAGGCCGGCGCCGATGCCGAACATCCAGACGTCCTTCGCGATCGGCGTTCCGGCCTGGGTCGGCCGCAGGCTGCCCTCCTCGCGCAGACCGGGCGTCTTCAGGTAGAGCCCGAGCAGCCCACCGGCGAACGCGGCCAGCCCGGCACCGGCCACCGCGGCCGGGACGACCGGCACGAGCAGTGCGGCGCCGAGAGCGATCTCCGCGGTCGACAGGTACTTGGCGAACTGCTTCGGCTCGATCCCGGCCAGGAACGGATAGGTCCCGGCGGCCATCCCGTGCATCCCGGCCGCGGCCTGGTCGTCGGCGTTCCGCTTGGACAGGCCCGAGTTGAGGATGTACGCGCCGGTCGCGATGCGCGGCGGCAGGTGACTCAACTGACCGAGGAACCGCATAGGTGCTCCTGAGTAATAGAAACCGATTGTCCGAATCGTACGACGTGCGGAGCGGCCGGTCGGGTTCGGCCCGCGCGGCGCGTCGGGTCCGACGCGCCGGTCGTCGCCTACCGGGTACCCGCCCAGCCGCCGACGAACGCCGCTACTTCCCCCGCCGCTGGCGGTCGAGCGTCTCCAGCAGGCGCAGCCACGCCTCGCTGACCGTCGGGTAGCTCGGCACCGCGTGCCACAAGTCGCCCACCGGCACCTTCCCGACGATCGCCACCGTCGCGGAGTGCACCAGCTCGGCGATGCCGGTGCCCACGAACGTGACGCCGACCAGCGTGTCGCTCGCCCGGTCGATCACCAGCTTGGCGCGGCCGGTGTAGTTCTCCCGGAGCAGGTACGTGCCGGCCAGCGCCGCCAGGTCGAACTCCGCGGTCTCCACGTCGATCCCGGCGTCCCGGGCCTGCGCCTCGGTGAGCCCGGCCGAACCGACCTCCGGATCGGTGAACGTGACCTGTGGAACCGTCGCCCGGTCGGTGTAGAAGTAGCCGTCCAGCGGTGTTCCGGCGGCGCGCGCCGCGATCACGTCGCCGGCGATCCGACCCTGGTACTTGCCCATGTGGGTGAGCAGGGCCCGGCCGTTGAGGTCACCGACGACGTAGAGCCAGTCGTGGCCCGGAACGGTCAGTCGGTCGTCGACCGCCAGGTAGCCGTGCGGCGTCAGGCCGACGCTGTCCAGGCCGACGTCGTCGCTGTTGGGCGTGCGTCCGGCGGCCACCAGGATCTCGTCGGCCACCACGAGCGAGCCGTCGTCGAGCGTGACCGTGACCTCGCCACCGTGGAGCAGCCCTTCGCCCGCGTCGTTGACGTCCGGCCGGGAGACCGCCGCGACCCGGGTGCCGGTCCGCACGCTGATCCCCGCCGCGGTGAAGCCGGCCGCGACGATCTCGCCGGCGAACGGCTCGGTGCGGCCGAGGAGCCGGGGGCCACCCTCGACGATCGTCAGCTCCTCGGTGCCGAGGCCGTGCAGCCAGGTCGCGGCCTCGCAGGCCACGACGCCGCCGCCGACGATCACCACCCGCCGGGGCACCTCGTGCAGGTTCGAGGCGTCCCGGGAGATCCAGGGACGGGCCTCGCGCAGCCCGTCGATCGGCGGCACGTTCGCCCGAGTTCCGGTGGCCAGCACGACGGCGTGCCGGGCGGTCAGGGTGCGGGTGGTGCCGTCGCTCGCGGTGACGGTCACGGACTTCTCGCCGGCCAGCCGGGCGTGGCCACGCACGACGTCGATCCCGGCGCCGGTGGCCCAGCCGACCTGCGAGCCGTCGTCGTGGTGCTTGACGATCTCGTCCCGCCGGGCGAGGACCGCGGCGACGTCGACGGTCGCGCCGGTGACGCCGGGCAGGTCGCGGGCGTTCGACACCAGCTCGATCGGGCGGAGCAGGCCCTTGGACGGCATGCACGCCCAGAACGAACACTCGCCGCCGAGCAGCTCCCGCTCGACGATCACGGCCTCCAGGCCGGAGTACTGGGTGGCGTACTGCGCGGCGACCTCGCCGGGCGGGCCACCGCCGACGACGATGACGTCCCACTCGGACCGATCCGGGTTCAGGCTCGCATTCACGGTGGCCAGTCTGCCAGTGCACGGCCCGCCGACGACGAGCCTGCCAGCCTCGTCCTCTGCGGACTCAGGTCCGTAGCGTCGCGCCTGAGGACGTGTTGCATGTTGCGATCGCGCTGCCCCCGCGGCGGGTGGGCGCCGAATAGTAGGAGCCGTTCCCACCCGATGGTTGTCGTTTCGTGGACGTCATCACGTACAGGATCCGTCAACCACCGCCCCGTCGGAATGGGGTTATCCGGTCAGAGACGGATCATTCTGTCGGTATCGGCCGCCGACGTAGGCGGAAATCGGTCCCGAGTCCGCGGGAATCGGACTTCCGGTAAATTCGGGTCTCAGAGCGTGGAATGCCTCCCACCAACTGGGACCGCTGCCGGCCGGGTGACCAGTGGCGCCGCCGACGCGATCGGTCACGGGTCTGAGTGGCCCCCCGGCTGGGGGTGACCGGTGGCTCGCTGCAAAGGGTCACCGAAACTCGTCGCGCACCTGAGGAAAGGGCGACAACCACTTGGCGCGGCGAGCGGGCGGGGCGGGATGGGCGCCAGTCCGGCGATCACCGGGCACCCTGCACACCCCCAGCGGCCGGAGGGTGGGTGAGTCACCACGCACGGGCCGGCGGGACGACTCGGCCTGGGCGGGCGGGCGCCGGGTGCGGAAGGCACCGGCGCCCGCCCGGCAGGCGTCGATCTATCGGGCGTTGAGGATGTGTTCGATCGCGAGCTGGTCCAGCGTGACCGCACCGGAGCCCTTCGCGGCGGCAGCCGCGACGTCGAAGTCCTCGAACGCGGAGCGGTCGGCGAGCAGGTCGGTGATCGACTCGCCGTCGTTCAGCGTGGGCTGCGCGAGCCCGGTGACGCCGTGCGCGTCGAGCGCGGCCTGCACCTCGGGGTCGGCGCGGAAGGCCGCCGCCCGCTCCTTGAGCAGCAGGTATGTGCGCATGTTCGCGGCGGCCGAGGCCCAGACGCCGTCGATGTCCTCGTTGCGGAACGGCTTGTAGTCGAAGACCAGCGGGCCGTCGTAGGCCGGGCCGCCGCTGAGCGGACCGTGCTCGAGCAGGTCGACGAGGAAGAACGCGTTGATCAGGTCACCGTGGCCGAACACCAGGTCCTGGTCGAACTTCGGCCCGTGCTGGCCGTTGAGGTCGATGTGGAACAGTTTGCCCTGCCAGAGCGCCTGGCTGATCCCGTGCACGAAGTTGAGGTTGGACATCTGCTCGTGCCCGACCTCGGGGTTCACGCCGACACGATCGGCGTGCTGGAGCGAGTTGATGAACGCGAGGGCGTGCCCGACGGTGGGCAGCAGGATGTCGCCTCGGGGCTCGTTCGGCTTCGGCTCGATCGCGAACCGGATGTCGTACCCCTGGTCGATCGTGTACTGAGCGAGCGTGTCCATCGCTTCGGCGTAGCGGGAGAGGGCGGCGTGCACATCCTTGGCTGCGTCGGTCTCGGAGCCCTCGCGGCCGCCCCAGCAGACGTAGACCTTCGCGCCGAGCTCGGCGGCGAGGTCGATGTTGCGCAGGGTCTTCCGCAGCGCGAACCGGCGCACCGACCGGTCGTTGCTGGTGAACGCGCCGTCCTTGAACACCGGGTGGGTGAACAGGTTCGTGGTGGCCGCGGGGACCTTCAGCCCGGTCGCGTCCAGCGCGTCCTTGAAGCGGGAGATGTGCTTGGCCCGGGCGGCGTCGTCGGAGCCGAACGGGATGAGGTCGTCGTCGTGGAACGTGACGCCGTACGCCCCGAGCTCGGCGAGCTTGTGCACGGTCTCGACGGGGTCGAGCGGAGCGCGGGTCTCGTCCCCGAACGGGTCGCGGGCCTGCCAGCCGACGGTCCAGAGCCCGAACGAGAAGCGGTCGGCGGGGGTCGGCTGCGCTGCCATGGCGGTACCTCCGTGCGGTCGTGTTGATTAGTTCAGGGCGTTAACATATCGCTGGTCGGCCGGAAAAGGGAGAGTTCGGTTGGGTGCTTTTGTCGGTGGTCCGGCGCGGATCGGGTCGGTGCGCGCGCACAACCTGGCGCTGGTGCTGCGTGCGGTGGAGTCCGCCGCAACGCCGCTCTCCCGTGCGGACGTGGCGGCGGCCACCGGGCTGACCAGGGCGAGCGTGTCCGCGTTAGTCGACACGCTGCTGGCCGGTCGGCTCCTGCGGGAGACCGGAGCGCCGACCCGTACCGGCGTGGGCCGGCCCTCGACCGGCCTGGTGCTGGACTCCGCAGGGCCGGCGGGGTTGGGAATCGAGCTGAACGTCGACCACCTGGCCGTGTGTCTCGTCGACCTGACCGGTGCGGTGCGCGCGCGGCTGTCCGGCCGGTTCCCCGCGCTGAACACGCTGGTGGGGGACGCCGTCGCGGCCGGCACCGCGCTGGGGCTCCCGCTCGCCGGTGCCGCGGTGGCGGTGCCCGGTCTGGTCGACCCGGCGACCGGTGAGTTGCTGGTCACGCCGAACCTGGACGTGGGTGGCGTGCGGGAGGCGGTCGGCGAGCTGTCGGCGCTGCGGGGGACGCCGGTCGTCGTCGAGAACGAGGCCACGCTCGCCGCGCGTGCCGAACAGCGGTCGCTCGGCGCGGCCGCGCCCCGGTCGTTCCTGCAGGTGTCCGGCGAGGTCGGGATCGGGGCGGGGCTGGTGCTCGACGGGCAGCTCTACCGCGGTCGGCACGGGTGGAGCGGCGAGCTCGGGCACGTGACCGTGCGGCCCGGAGGACGGCCCTGCGGCTGCGGGAGCGACGGCTGCCTGGAGCAGTACGCCGGGCTGCGGGCCGTTCTGCAGGCGGCCGGCCCGGGTGCGGGGACGATCCTCGAGCGGGCCACGTCCGGCGATCCGGCGATGCTCGCCGCGCTCGTCGACGCCGGGGAGGCGATGGGCATCGCGCTGGCGGGCGCGCTGAACCTGCTCGACCTGGACGCGGTGGTGCTCGGCGGCGCGCACGCCGAGCTGGCTCCCTGGCTGGTCGGCCCGATCGAGGCGCAGCTTTCGCGTCGCCTGGTCGGCGCGGCCGTGTCCCGTCCGGCGGTGCGCGCGTCAGTGCTGGGTGCGGACGCCGCAGCGCTGGGCGCCGCCTGGTCGGTACTCGACCGGGTGCTCGACGATCCGGTGAGCTGGCTCAGCCGGTGACCCGATCGGCCTGGGCGCGACGTGCGATCAGCACCTCGAGGCCGTCGAGGTAGCGCGCGAGGCCGAACTCGAACAGCGTGGCGATGTCCAGCGCGTCCTCCTCGATCGCGCTGACCGCGGCCATCATCGGGAACTCGCCGGTCGCCAGCACCTCGAGCATCGCGTCGTCCTGGGCCTCCATCCACTCGCCCGCGCTCATCCCGGTCTCTTGCTCGTCGCGCTTCTCCTCGTCCAGGACGATCGCCATGCTCCGGACGTGGTTGAACAGTCCGACCGCGGAGTGGATCAGCTCCACCGGTGACAAGCCGGTGTCGCGGAGCGCGGCCATCGCGTACTCGGTGTGCACCATGCCGCGCGGGATCATCTGTGGCCGCGAGAACGAGAGCGCCGCCCCCATCCAGCTGTGCTGCTGGTAGCCCTGCCACTGGATCCGGGCGACGCCCTCGAGTTTCGCCCGCCAGCCGACCGGCTCCCCGTCGGGCAACAGGGCCATGTCGCGGAACACCGCGTCGAGCATCAGCAGGACCAGGTCTTCCTTGCTCGGCACGTAGCGGTAGAGCGCCATCGTCGCCACGTCGAGCTCGGCGGCCACCCGGCGCATCGAGAGTTCGGCCATGCCGTGGGTGTCGGCGATCCGGAGTGCGGTGGTCACGATGCGATCGCGCGTGAGGGGGATCTCGGTGCCCCGACGGCGGCGACGCGGCGGGTCCGGTACGCCGAGGACCGCGCTACCGACGGGTGCGAGGTCGGCGGGGAGTGCACCGTCGGGCGCGGTGGGCGCGGTTGGCGCGGTGGGCGCGTTGGGCGCCGCCGTGGCGGCCGGGGCGGCTGGGCGCGGGACGGTGGGGATGCGGGGCGGCGGTAGCGCGGCGGGCGTCTGGCCGGGGGGCGTCTGGCCGGGGGGCGCGCTCCGGACGACGGTGCCGACGCCGGGGACCGCTTCGACTAGGCCCTGCTGGCGGAGTGCGGTGAGCACTTTGGTGGCGGTGGCCATCGCGACGCCCCACTGACGAGTGATCTGGCGCGTGGAGGGGAGCCGGTCGCCGGCCGCGAGTTCACCGCTCTCGATGCGGCGCCGGAGCTCTCCGACGATCCGTGCCGACGGCGTCTCGTTCATCGTCGCCACCCCTTCCGGAGGCTGCGGGACGAATTTCCGCACTAGTGCACCACGGGGGTTCGCCGGGCGCAACTCCGCGATCGTCCCCGGTGACCTGCGGCGCGTTCCGGTTGAAGTGCACTAGTCGAGCGGGTTCCCGCTAGTGCACGCTCTACCTGCGTAAATGCGGCCTTGCGCGGGGTCCTGGCAGTGCGCTTCAATCGATTCCAGAGCGCGTACGACGTACACGTGCCGCACTATCTACGCCCTTCGGAGGAGCTGTTGATGTCGAGCGAGTACACCGTCCATGAGGGTCCGGCTCGGGCCGGGCGGAGAGAGTGGACCGGTCTCGCGGTCCTCCTGCTGCCGTTGCTGTTCGTCTCGATGGACGTCTCGATTCTCTACTTCGCCGTGCCCTACCTCAGCGTCGAGCTCGAACCCACCAGCACCCAGCAGCTCTGGATCTTCGACGTCTACGGTTTCGTGCTGGCCGGCCTGCTGATCCCGATGGGTGCGCTCGGCGACCGGATCGGACGACGCCGACTGTTGCTGATCGGCGCCGTCGGCTTCAGCGCGGCGTCGGTGCTCGCGGCCTACGCGCCCAGTGCCGAGCTGCTGATCGCCGCCCGAGCCGTCCTCGGGATCGCCGGCGCAACGCTGATGCCCTCGACGCTGGCGCTGATCCGCAACATGTTCCACGACGAGCGTCAGCGGGGCACCGCGATCGGGATCTGGACCGGCGTCACCAGCGCCGGGATCGCACTCGGTCCGGTGCTGTCCGGGCTCCTGCTCGAGCACTTCTGGTGGGGATCGGTGTTCCTGATCAACCTGCCGTTCATGGTCGCGCTGCTGGTGCTCGCGCCGATCCTGGTACCCGAGTACCGGCACCGGGGCATCGGTCGCTTCGATTGGCTGAGCGGCCTGCTCGTGCTGGCCACGGTCATCCCGGTGATCTGGGGTGTGAAGGAGCTGGCGCAGATCGGCGGCGGTGCACACGGGGCGTGGGGCGAGCCGCTCGCTGCGATCGTCGTCGGCGTCACTGTCGGTGTGGTGTTCATCCGTCGGCAGGTGCGGCGCCCCGACCCGATCGTCGACGTGGCGCTGTTCCGGCGCCGGGCGTTCGGCGGCGCGGTCGCGCTGAACGTGGTGGCGATGTTCGGGGTGGTCGGGTTCGCGCTGTTCGCGACCCAGTACCTGCAGTCGGTGCTCGGGATGAGCCCGCTCCGGGCCGCACTCTGGAGCGTCGCGCCGTCGCTGCTGGTGGGGGCGGTCGCGCCGGTGGCCAGCGCACTCGGCCAGCGGATCGACCGCGCGTACGTGATGACGGGCGGATTGGTCATCGCGGCGGCCGGGTTCCTGATGGTCACGCAGGTAACGCCGGACACCGGTCTGTGGCTGGTGCTGCTGGCCGCGAGCACGTACGCGATCGGGCTGGTCGCCGTGATGGCGACGGTCACCGAGGTCGCGCTGGGGGTCGCGCCGCCGGAGCGGGCCGGGTCCGCGTCCGCGATCCTGGAGTCGGGGACGGAGCTCGGCGGCGCGCTCGGCATGGCGCTGCTCGGCAGCCTCGGGGGTGCGATCTACCGCAACGAGGTCACCGACGGCGCACCGGCCGGGCTGCCGGGCGACGCGCTGGACGTGATCCGCGAAACGCTGGGTGGTGCGCTGGCCGTGGCGCCCCAGTTGCCGGGCGAGACCGGTGACGAGGTGGTGCGGCTCGCGCGCGATGCGTTCACCGACGGGATGCACGTCGCCGGGGTGGCGGCGGCTGCGGTGATGCTCTGTGGAGCGGTGGTGGCGGCGACCGCGCTGCGCGGTCTCCGTCCGACGTCGACGCCGTCCTTGGCATCGTCGCCGGGGTCGTCGCCGGGGTCGTCGCCGTCGGAGGCGCCGTCCGGGGCGGGGGTGGAGCCGGGTACTGATTCGGGCGTGGGGATGCCGTCCGATGCCGGTTCGGGCGGAGAGGTGCCGTCCGGCAGCGGTTCAGGCGTGGGGGTGCCGTCCGATGCCGGTTCGGGCGGAGAGGTGCCGTCCGGCAGCGGTTCAGGCGTGGGGGTGCCGTCCGATGCCGGTTCGGGCGCGGGGGCGCCGTCGGTGCCGATGCGGGGCTAGCGCACGAGCGAACGCGGACCGGGCTCGTGTCGACGAGCCCGATCCGCGTTCGTTCTCGTGGTCAGCGGCGCCAGTAGTACGCGCGGGTCTGGGCCCGGGCGGTGAGCAGGGCGATCAGCGCGGCCGGTACCAGCAGCTGGACCGCGGTCATCAGCAGCGACGCGGTGCCGCTGATCGACGCGATGCCGGCCAGCGCCACGATCACGGCGATCATCAGCGTGATGACGTACGCGCCCCGGCTCCCGCGCCAGATTCCCCGACCGAGCCAGCCCATCATGACCGCTGCCACCAGTGGAACGAAGAATACGGCCGGGCCGAGCGTCGCGAACAGCAGCGAGAGCACGAACAGGCCGACGCCGGTGAGGTTCACGAGCACCATGGCCGCCACGACCGGCGCCGGGCGGGATGGGCGCTTGCGCGGTGCGGTGAGCACTCGCATGGCGACGGTCGGGTCGGATGCGTTGTCGGAGCCGGGCGCCTGGGCGGGCGCCTGTGCGGCGGCCGCTTGCCTCGGGACGCCGGAGATAGGGGCGCCTGAGATCGGGGCCGCGTAGATCGGGACGCCGGAGATAGGGGCGCCTGAGATCGGGGCGCCGGAAACTGGGGCTGGGGCGCCTGTGATGGGCGAGCGCGAGGTCTGGGTGCCAGAGGTCGGGGCACCAGAGGTCGGGGCGCCGGGAATTGGGCTTGGGACGTCGGTGACGGGCGAGCGCGAGATCGGGGCGGCATAGATCGGGGCGCCGGAGACAGGCGTCGGCGGGGCGCTGATCGGGGCCGTTGAGGGTTGTGGAGCGGCGGCCGGCGCCGGTGCGGCGGGCCGTGGCGGGAGCGTGACCCGCCCGGAGTGGGGCGGTGCCGTCCGCTGCGCAGGGATCGCCGCGCTCGGCGCCGCGGCGGGTCGGGCGTCCGAGGTGGGCGAGGGCCTGGCGAGCGAAGGTTCGGTGCGAGAAGGCTCGGTGGCCGGGGGCTCGGTGGCCCGGGGCGTGGTGGCCGCGGGCCTGACGGTGGAGGGCGTCTGAGCCGGGGGCGCTTGGCGCGGGGGCGCCTGGGTGGAGGGCGTCGGAGTCGTGGCACTCGTCGGCGCGGGCGTGACGGGGGAGACCCTTGCGCGGGCGGAGATCGGGGCGGATGGCCCAGGCTTGGATGCTGCGGGCTTCGATGCCGCTGCCTCGAGCGCGGCGGGCTGCGAATCTGCAGGCTTCGACGCCGGAGGCTTTGGCGCCGAGGTCTGCGACGGTGAGGGCTGCGACGGTGAGGGCTGCGATGCCGACGGCCGCGACGGTGAGGGCTGCGACGGTGAGGGCTGCGATGCCGCGGGCTGCGAGGCCGAGGACTTCGGCGCCGTGGGCTTGGTCTTGGGCGGTGCGGGGGCCTGGGCTGCGGCTTTCGGTGGGGTCGTCGCTGCGGCGGACGCCGGGGACTCGTCGTCCGAAGCCTTCGTCGACGGCGCCGACGGAGGGTCGGCCACCGGATCGGTCATGGCGAGCAGCGCGGCCAGCGCCGACCCGGGCGCGACCTTGAAGATCTCGGCGGCCTGCCGGGCTGCCGACGGTTGCTCAGCGTCGGTGCCCGCCGCCTCGGATGGTGCCGTCGGCTCGGATGGCGACGCCAGCTTGCGCGGCGCTGCGGGCTTGGAGGACGTCGCCGACTCGGAGCGTGCCGCCGACTTGGGCGGCGCTGCCGGCTCGGATCGTGCCGCTGGCTCGAGCGGCGCTGCCGGATTGGTCGGCGCTGCCGGCTCGGAGGGGGCCGGTGACTTAGTCGGTGCTGGGGACGCCGCCGCGGATGCCGAGGTGTAGGTCCGCCCGCTTGGACGACCGGCGGCCGTGCGCGGAGCGCCGTTGGTCGCCGCCTGCTCGGTCGCTGCCGCGGGCCGGGCGGGCGCCGTGGCCGACTGGGCGGAGGCCGCCGATCGGGATGGTGCCGCCGACTGGGTTGAGGCCGCCGACTGGGTTGAGGCCGCGGAATGGGATGACGCCGCCGACTGGGCGGTTGCGGCCGCCTGGGACGGGGCCGCCGACTGGGCGGATGCCGCCGGCGGGGTGGGCGTCGTTGCCGTTCCGCCCGTGGGCCGGGCGGCGGTGCGGCGGGCACTGATCAGCGCGGTCGCCGACGCGGCGGACTTGCTCGTCGTTGGCCGCGCCGCGGTTCGCTGCGCGCCGCCACGCGGCGTAGTGCTGACCGAAGCGCTTGACTGCACGGGCTTCGCCGCCGAAGCGGACGGCGCCGCCGTGCTTGTTGCTGCGGTGCCCATTGCCGCCGTGCCGTGGACTGCTCCGTTGTGGGACGGAGTGTCGGTCGCCGCTGCGTCGGACGCGGTTCGTCCGGCGTGGGTGGTCGAAGCCTCCACCGTCTCGGTGTCCGGGCGCTCGGATGCTGAACCTGCGGCGCTTGCCGTCGCTCCGTCGGCGGAGTTGGCCTGCTCGGGCTCGTCGGGATCCACGGTGACCAGGGGAACCGTCGCAGTCGTGCTCCCCACCCGGATCGGCACGATCGGAACGGTCGCGTCGGGCGGAGCAGCGGCGGTGGCCCCAGCGGCGCTGGGGTTGTTTCCCGGGGTCATGGCGCCGGACGCTAGGGGCCGGGCGGGTCGTCGCGCCTCGTCCGATCGGTCAGTTTTCGGTGTCCTCAGTGGCCTTTGTGCCGCCGGAGACCTTCTTGTCCGCCCAGGTCAGCCCCGCAAGGCCGACCCAGTGTAGTCACCCTGCAAATCGCTCCCCTTGCCACCCCGGAAAGTGGCGATCGAGGCGGCGGAATATCGCAGGCCCTGAATCGTTACAGTAGACGTACATCCCCGACGAACGAGGAAGGTCACCGTGCCGACGGCACCCAGCATCGAGCAGTACCTGCAGTACCTCCACGACGACTACGCCGCCCGCATCAACGAGGCGGTCGCCGAGGACCGTGACGAGCTGGCGTGGCAGCTAGCTGACGCGTACACCCGCGACGCGTTGCGGGCCCAGGCCGACTACGGGCTCACTCCCTCCCTGGACCGGCTCCCCGGCCGGAGCGCTCGCGTCGCAGCCTGAATCCTGGCGCTCGACGGCTTGAGCGCCCGGTGGTAGTCGCGCTTTCCGGGTGGCGGAGGGTGTGGTTGTCACACTTCCCGCGCGATACCTGGCTGGTTGTCACGCTCTCCGGGTGGCGCGGAGCGTGGTGGTCGCACATCCCGTGCCATGGCACGGACAGGGCGACAACCACCTCGACACGCACCCGGAAGCGGCGACAACC